>CALRHN010000006.1:18446-18775 GCA_943359425.1 Candidatus Nomurabacteria bacterium
TATCGTTGATCTCTCGCAGGGCCAGTTCCTGTTCGTTCTTGAGCGCCTGCAAGCGAGGGATCTCGACTTCGTCGAGCCATTTCTTGCGTGCACTGGGTTCAATTGGGCCAGCGTCTAGAGTTTTTCCTGCTGTTTCCATAAGTAATATTTTGAAACTTTATGTCCCTATTGCTGAAACCGATCTTGAGCATGCCGTTCTCGATCTTCATCGCCTTCACTGATTTACCCTCGCCATAGAGCGTGCTCATGAGTTGTTCTGTCATGACAGGGATCAAATTGTCGAACTTTTAATTTAGTTAGCTCACGCCGCCAGGGTTCGCTCTGCCGTC
>CALRHN010000007.1 GCA_943359425.1 Candidatus Nomurabacteria bacterium
CGCCCGCATTCGGACACGGCCCGAACGGCGAACTGTGGAAGATCGAAGAGCATTTTCCCGCACTCATGAAGCTCGCGGAAAAACTTCTCTCCGACACGCCGCTCTTCTTTCTCATCAACGGCTACACGGCGGGCTATTCACCGATAACATTTGAGAACAATCTCATCGCTCTGCAAGAAAAATACGGCGGAGAGATCGAGCGGGGAGAGCTTGCCATCCGAGAATCGTCTGCAGATCGCCTCCTGCCCGCCGGCATTTTCGCCCGCTGGAGCGCGCATTAATTTCTGTTATAATAACCAGATGAAAAAACTAATCACACCGCTTATTTTGCTCGTCGTTCTAGCTCTCATTGGCTGGGGCATCTATGCCATTGCCACTGCACCGAAGATTCCCGAATCCAATATCGTCACTGATAAAGGCCTCCACTGGCATGCTCATCTCTCTATTATCGTTGACGGCAAAGAAGCCATTATCCCTGCCAATATCGGCGTTATGGGTCAGATGGGAGCGAATGGGGATCCGATGGAACTGCACACGCATGACGATTCCGGCATCATTCATGCCGAATTCGCCGGTACGGTCACGAAAGATCAGCTTGATCTCGGTAATTTCTTCCATACATGGGGCAAGGATTTCTCGAAAGATTCCATTCTCGGCAACAAGGCAGGCAATGGGCATACGATCACGATGACGGTCAACGGCGTGCCGAATACCGATTATGAGAAGTACTCGATTACTGGCAAAGGCACCTATGATGCCGGAGCGCTCGGCAAGATAGACGATATCAAGATCGTCTATCAGTAATAATCGACAACCTCGTCCGTCTCACAGACGTAGACAAATTATCAATAATTCATTTTTCATATGAATCCATCACTTTGGAATGATTCCCGTGTTATCAAGATGTTCTATCTGTGCCTCATCGGCCTTTTCCTCTTCCTCATCGGGGGCTTTATCAACGAACTGAAGACTTCAGCCTTCATTGGTTCCGGTACGACGGCGACGAATACGATCGTTGTTTCAGGAACGGGCGATACCTATGCCGCTCCTGATATCGCAACCGTCAGTTTCTCCGTCACGAAAGAAGGCGCAACAGTTGCCACAGCGCAGAAACTCGTCGATGAGAAAATGAATGCCGCCATTGTTGCCCTCAAAGGCATGGGCATCGCGGACAAAGACATCAAACTCGAGAACAATTCTTTCAATCCGAAATATGATTACGGCACGCCGTGCTACGGAGGCATGGGTATTCCGTGTTCGCAGACGAGTCCCAAGATCATCGGCTATGAAGCGACGCGCAGCGTCGTCGTCAAAGTCCGCAAGCTCGACAACGCCGGCACTGTCGTGACGGCACTCGGCACTCTCGGTGCGACGAATCTCTATGGCCCGACATTCTCTCTCGATGATGAGGATGCAGTCAACGCAGCTGCCCGCGCAGATGCTATTGCTGACGCGAAGAAGAAAGCCGAACAACTCGCCAAAGATCTCGGTGTCCATCTCGTTCGCATCGTGAACTTCTCCGAAGGCGGGAGTGGCGGACCGATCATGTATGCGAAAGCTGACATGGCAATGGGTGCAGGCACCGCTCCCTCGGCTCCTGCTCCAGTCCTTCCGATAGGGGAGAATCACTATGTCTCCAACGTCACTATCACGTACGAGATAAGATAGGGCCTGATTGACTTTACGCCATTTTAAGAGTAGTATCTAAAAAGCCCTCGCGGGGGTTTTTTAGTAAGGGAAATTTCTGGGGAAAACCCATACAAATCAAGCTTTTATGTCAAAACTCACCACATATCTCAAAGAAACAAAGACTGAACTCGGTCATGTGAACTGGCCTACGCGCAACCAGACGATTATCTTTACTGTCGCTGTTGTTCTCATTTCGCTCGCCGTCGCTTACCTCCTTGGCCTCTTCGATGCCATCTTCTCTGCCGGCCTCTCCAAACTTTTGGGCTTCTAACTCTAAATCAATAATTTTTTATGTCAAAACAAGAACTCAAACCGGAACGCAATTGGTATGCCATCCACACCTACGCTGGATACGAGAACGCAGTTCTGCGCAATCTCAAACAGCGCATCGATTCTCTCGGCATGAATGACAAGATCTTCAATGTCATCGTTCCGACAGAGAAGAAGATCAAGATCAAGGCCGGCAAACGCGCCGAAGTGGAAGAGAAAGTCTATCCCGGCTACGTCCTCGTCGATATGATCGTCACGGATGATTCGTGGTACGTCGTGCGCAATACGCCGCGCGTCACGGGATTCGTCGGTGCCGGCGTGAACCCCGTTCCGCTCAACAAAGACGAAGTCGATGCGCTCTTCTCGAAAATGGATACGGCGACGGCGAAACACAACATCGATCTCGCATTGGGAGAGATGGTCATCATCGCCGACGGTCCGTTCAAGGAGCTCGAAGGCAAGGTCGCCGAAGTCGATTCTCTGCGCGGCAAGGTAAAAGTCCTCGTGTCCATGTTCGGCCGCGAAACGCCCGTCGAACTCGACTTCTTGCAAGTTAAGAAAATATAAGCTAATCTGTAAACTCCTATGGCAAAGAAAATAACAAAGAAGATCAAATTACAAGTCCCCGCCGGCAAGGCGACCCCGGCTCCGCCGCTCGGTCCTGCGCTCGGTCAGGCAGGCGTCAACATCGGCGACTTCGTCCAGAAGTTCAACGCGGCGACGCAGTCCATGATGGGCGACATCGTCGGCGTGAATCTCACGGTCTACGAAGACCGCACGTATGATTTCAAGATCAAGACTCCTCCGGCTGCCGGCCTCATTTTCAAGGCTGCAAAGGTAGAGAAAGGTTCGGGCAAGCCGAACACTTCAAAAGTCGGTTCGATCACGAAAGCTCAGTTGAAAGAGATCGCCGAGAAGAAGATGGTAGACCTCAATGCCAAAGACATCGAGGGCGCGATGAAGATCATCGCAGGCTCTGCGCGTCAGGCAGGAATCGAAATAAAAGGTTAATCACAAAACGCCCGCTCGGGCGTTTTGTTTTTGTGCATATGACAAGCAAGCTATCGAAGCTTATATCCCAGAAGAAGAGGACAGTGATCATGGGAATATTGAATATCACCCCCGATTCTTTTTCCGACGGCGGGACATATTTCAATGCTGTCGAAACTGCCGTCGCCCGAGCAGGGGATATGCTTTCGGAAGGAGCCGACATTATCGATGTCGGCGGGGAATCCACCCGTCCCGGCGCACGCGGCGTGAGTGCGCAAGAAGAACTCGATCGCGTACTGCCCGTGATCAAAAAGCTCCGGCAAACCTTCGGCAGCTCGATTATCATCTCCATCGATACGAATAAGGCCGCTGTCGCGGAAGAAGCGCTCCGCTCGGGCGCACAGATGGTAAACAGCTTGGGCGGATTCGCTTTTGATCCATCGCTTGCCAAAGTGGTTGCCGTACATGAATGTCCGATCGTCATCTATCACATCAAAGGCGAGCCGAGAACCATGCAGAAAGGCGTTATCCGATATACGAATGTCGTTCGCGAAATCAGCGGGTTCTTTGAACGACAGATGAAGATCGGCGCGCAAGCCGGAATAAAAAAAGCGCAATACATCCTCGATCCGGGCATCGGATTCGGGAAATCCGTCCGACACAACCTCACGATCATCAAAGAATTCAGAAAATTCTCCGTATTTCATCTGCCGCTCCTTATAGGCGTTTCCCGCAAGAGTCATCTCGGTGTGATTCTCCAGAAAAAATTAGGGCTTGCGACTCCGCCTCCTGCGGGAGAACGGATAGAAGCATCGCTCGCTGAAACGGCCGTCGCAGTTCTTGGCGGGGCGCGCATCGTTCGCACGCACGACGTTCTCGCCACGAAGAAATTTCTCGCCGTACTGGACGAAATACTATGCTGAGTACAGAAATTTTCATCAATAATCTCCATATGCTCGTGCAGGTTGCTTGTGAAAATGCCACTGGCAGAAATCCTGCCAAACTGATACTATTCCAATATGAAAAACCAATCATTATTTAGTGCGATCTCATCGATTATCAGCGAAAAGTCCATTTTGAACCATCCGTTTTACCAGTGTTGGCAGGCGGGCAAGCTTACCAAGGAAGAACTTCAGGACTACATGGTGCAGTATTATCATTTGGAGAACGCCTTTCCGCGCTTCCAGAGTTCTATCCACGCGAACACGATCGATGGCGATATGCGCCAGATGATGCTCAAGGATCTGATCAATGAAGAATGGGCGGACAATAATCACGTCGCCCTCCTCGTCCGTTTTGCCGAAGCCCTCGGTCTCACCAAAGAACAGCTCATCAATTCAAAGCCGAACAAGAATACCGAAGAGGCGATCAATACCGTTCTTGAGATGACGGCCGATCCTGATATCGCCAAAGGAATCGCCGCACTGGCCGTCTACAAAGAACAGATTGCCAAAGTGGCGGTCACCAAAGAAGCCGGTCTCAAGGAATTCTACGGCATCACCGCTCCGGAGGCCTTGCAGTTTTTCCGCGTTCATTCGAATCAAAATGTGATTTGGCACAATCTGCTCGATACACAGGTTACGAAAGAAGCATATCCTGCCGTGCTCGCTTCCGTGCATACCATGTGTGATGCGTGGTGGCACTATCTCGACGGAGTAACCACACCGAGCATGATGGAGAGCATGGTGTGTTAGTGCATGAAAATTACCGCCATACAAACAAGGATATTTACGGAGCGTGAATCGCTCGTCGATTTCGTCGGGCGCTATATTCCCAAAGTTTCTGAAGGCGCGGTCATCGTCGTCACGTCGAAGATCGTCGCCCTCGCCGAAGGCCGCACTGCGATAGCGGTAACTGAAAAAGAAAAAGAGGCGCTTATCCGCAGAGAATCGCAATTCGCCGTCAAAACGAAATACACGTGGCTGACGATCAAAGACGGCACGGTGATGGCCAATGCCGGCGTCGACGAATCGAATGCCAGAGGCAAGATCGTCCTTCTCCCGAAAGATTCTTTCCGTGCGGCCGCCAAGCTCCGCTCGCAACTGATGAAAAAATATAAGGTGAAAAAGCTCGGCATCCTCATCACGGATTCTCGTCTCTTGCCGCTGCGTGCCGGAGTCGTCGGCGTCGCTCTCGGCTATGCGGGATTTTGTGGCATTCGCGACTATCGCGGCAGTCCCGACATCTTCGGAAGAAAGCTCGAAGTGACGCAAACCGATATCGCCGATGGCCTCGCCACTGCCGCCGTTCTCGTCATGGGTGAGGGGAGAGAGCGCCAGCCGCTCGCTCTTATCACAGAAGCTCCCATCGAATTCTCCGCCCGCGTCAATCGCAACGAACTGGTCATGAATCCCGCCGAAGATGTCTATCAGCCGCTTTTTGCTCGGATGAGCAAAAAGCGGCTTCCCAAAAAAGGCCGAAAATAAGCGCATTGAACTTTTGCCGTAAACGGCTATAATCATCTCATGACTGACAAGAACGCATCCGAAGCTCACCGCCGTCCGTCGTGGGACGAATATTATCTAGAGATGGCTAATATGGTGGGAACGCGCGGTACCTGCGACAGGGGACGCTCGGGATGCGTCATTACGCGCGACAAGCGCATTCTCTCGACCGGCTATGTGGGCGCGCCTGTCGGACTTCCGCACTGCGACGAAGTGGGCCACGAAATGCAGACCGTTACGCTCGAAGACGGCACGACCTCCCGCCACTGCATCCGCACCGCTCATGCCGAACAGAATGCCATCAACAACGCCGCGCGCGACGGCATCGCGCTCAAAGGCGCCACAGTATACTGCAAGATGGTGACGTGCTATAAATGCACGCAGAGTCTCATCAATGTCGGAATCGTCCGCATCGTCGCCATGAAGGATTATCACGCGAGCACTCGTTCGAAGGAAATGATGAAAGAAGCGGGCATCGAGCTCGTGATTATGAGCAATGAAATCGAATCCTACAAGGATCAGTAAATATTTTTTTACTATAACCTATAACCTAATCCCTAAAACCTGCCCTTATGATTGATCTGAAAGAATTGCAAAAAGAAGTGATGCGCAACAAGCTTGAGAAAGGCTTTAACACGCGCGACATAGCGTTCGAATTCTGCCGTGCGCACGAAGAGCTCTCGGAAGCGTTTTCGAAATACAGCAAGAGCCAGCCGGGCGTCGCCGAAGAATTCGCCGATGTGGCGATCTTTCTTCTCGGGATGTGTGAAACATTAGGCTATGACCTCGAGAGCGAGCTCGTTCGCAAGATCGAGATCAATAAGAAGCGCAAATACCGCAAAGAAAAATCTCCCGACGGCAAAGACGTCTTCATCCGTGTCAAAACTGACGAAGATCCATAAAAAACCGCTCATCCGAGCGGTTTTATTTTTTATATACGAGGAAAGTGTAGGGAAAGGGATTGCTTTCATCCGCAGAGAATTCTTCGCGGGATATTTCCTGCCAAGAGCTGTCGATGGCGGGGAAGAATGCATCGGCATCAAAATCCGCGCCGGTATATACCTGCGCCCCGCCGATGACGAAGACTTCGACTTCATCCTGATTCTCCTCGAATTTTCGTCCTTGTTCGAGAGATACGACGCGGAGTGCTTCATCTACGGAATGCATGACTTCGACGCCTTCAGGCGCATACGCAGTGTCACGCGTGATGACGATATTGCGGCGGTTGGGGAGAGGGCGGCCGATGGATTCGAAAGTTTTCCGTCCCATGATGACGGTATGCCCGCGCGTCGTATCGCGGAAATGCTTCATGTCGGCAGGCATATTCCAGAGCAATTGATTGCCCTTGCCGAGTTCACTGTTCTTCCCGATGGCGGCGATGAGAGAGAGGATCATACTATTTTTTCATCTTACGCAAAACCTGCGCGAATCCGCCGTTCTTGTCGCGAAGCTCCCGCGCGCCGCGCGTGATGGTGGCAATGCCAATATTGAGTTCGCCTGCGAGATCGCGCTGTTTCTCGCCTTTGGCGAGCTGTCGGACGATATACCAGCGTTTCGGCAGGGTTTTGAGTTCTTTGGGCGTCAGGAGGTCTTCGAGAAAGGCATGAAGGAGTTCTTCATCCTTGGCCGCGATCGTAAAAGCTTTGAGCAGTTCCTGCATGTTTTTGCTTTGCATACAGGCAGTATAGCCTAAAAAATATGGAATAAAAAGCGCCATCGTCTTGTAGTCTGTGTACTGCTGTACTAGTACACAAGTACAAAAATCCCCCGCACGCTTTGCGCGAGCAGGGGATTTGATTGATTACCAGGGAAACCCCCAGTTAAAGAACGAGACCCAAAGAGTACGATCAATTAATATATTCAACTTCCCACCATCTTTTTTGTTGACTATAATTTCATTTTCTCCGCCAACCAAAACAATCGAAGAGATAGAGGATAAATCCATTTTGTGCATAAGGATAATTAGGAGCTCTATCTTAACCTTCTTTCTAGTTTCATTGTCTGAAATAAATTTTATCTTATCCAGATATTTCATTTTAGGAATGAAGGCTTTGAGTACCCTTTTAATGGAGAAGTCACTAAAGAAACCCGGACTACCCCCAATCTCACAATTTGCTCCTCGATCATCTAATCGAAAATCATAAGTGAGAATGCTTTGGGGGAATTCAATTTCTAGTCGAAGTTCTTCCCACGATTTCCATGGGCCACTTTTGTTTAATTCCTCGATAGAAATTATTTTGCCCGCATCACCCCTTTTGTGTGTATGGCAGACCGGTCCTGTCATGTGGAACGATGAGCCAGTAACATACTCTCTGTCGTGTCGGGCGATTAACTCATCACCAACTTTCGGTACATAGTTTTGAAGCATCTTGTTTCCTCTATACTCGAGAAGATTGTCTATAGTTTCCATTTACTGGTCCCTCCTAGGACTTTTTGGTTTGTTTAGAATTTGAATTTGATTAACAACTGAAACCTCCCATACCCATGTTTCGATGATGTTCGAACAATGGATGCAATGGTTGATTTCTTTTCTTCTTTTTTGTTTTCTTGCTTATCTGTCGCTTAGCTTTTTGACATCCGGCAGATTGATCTGATAATTTCTTCTTCATTTTGGAGTCCCTCCTAGGACTTTGATGTTGATGAGTTTTAAGACATACAATCTTAGGCTGAATCTGTTATTCTCCCATTCCACCGAAACCCCATGAACTATAGTCTTCGACAAACTCAAACTTGTATCGACCAGATACAAAGAATTTTTGAAGCAAATCTTTTCTGTGAGAATAAGGCAATGAAAAGACGCGAAAGTTGCAACGGTAAAGAAAAGAAAAATGCATAACCTCAGTATTCGTTTCTTCAACGACGAGTAAAGAGATTATTTCCTTTATGATTTCCCGGGAAGTTATTTTAGCCATATTACTCCCAGAAAGGTCACTTAAAAGAATACAATAAGAAACTGGTCTATAGCCCAAAAAAGGAGATTCCTTTTCCAGATACTTCTGCAATATCTCCTGGTAGTATTTGCTTTTCAGTTTTGCACCTTCTCTTAACTTTCCTTTAACCTTAATGAATTTGTCGACAACTTTTCTATAAGCTTCAATATTCTGACAGCGAATTCTGGCAAAAGGTAAAATTCTAAATAATTTTTCCGTTTTCATTTTTTAGCCCCTCCAAGGACTTCGTTTGATTGTTAAATTGTTAAAGAAGAATAAAAAAAGAGCGCATCGCGCGCCCGTGAGAAAGTTGCAAATATATTGAAACACACTCACCGACGCAGATACGTAGGGGAGTGCCACCATGCGAGACCGGTTGTACGGCTCGGGATATGTAGTTGTTTCAATTGCTGTATTCATACATGTACTAGTGTACTAGTACGCTAGTACAAAGTCAAGAGAGAGCGGGTGTGGAAAACTTTGGAGTGTTTAGACCACTTCGGCCTGATCCGCCCCGTTATTAAACAACTTCGGACAAGTAGCATTTTTCGCAGTAGAGTATTTCGGGACGCTCTGGAGCGTACGGGGTTTCGAATTCGTTCGGACAGGTGCCGGAATGTTCGTGATTTGCTTTCTCGCACATACAGGCGCGGTGCCAGAGCTTGAACGGACTTGCCTTTGCGACTCTCGTCATATGACGACAGTTCGGACACAGGCGCGGAAGCGGAATCGACATTCGGCGGTAGAACTCGAGTTCAGATTTCAGTATCTTGAATGCTCTCGTGCAGTTGTCTATGCACTCTCCCTGATGCATACAACCGATAATACTTTCCGTTATTGAATCGGGAACTTCTCGTATAGAATCAGGCAGATCGTTTGCCGAATGAGTGATGCGGTAATCCTGCGCTTCTCGATCGCGGAAACGAAATCCGTTCGCGACCATCTCTTCTTTCGTCAGAGGGAAGTGTTCCTGCGCCTTTGTCTCATTGTATGCGAACGGCTCCAGCTCTATCGGCCAGAAATCCCCGAAGGAGTGCTCGCGACCTTTGCTGTCAGAATACGGCATTGTTTTCATGTGTTCGATAATCCTGTCGCGAAGCGCAGTGTATTCTTCCTTTGGATATTCTTTATTGAAAATACAATACGCTTTTTTCTTCAGGCCGATACAGCCGAAGATATCGTTACAGTTATGGCAGTCTTCGCTGTAGAAAGAATTGCGGTCAAAAAGGGTTCGCACTCCCGCGATCTGGTCTGCTCCGCCAAATGAACTGATCACTTCATAGAGTCGTTCTCCGCCCTTCCCGACGTACGAGCAGTCATAGGTATCCTTCGTCTGCGCCAAAAAGAGCCCGTACTTCAGGTCTTCGCCGCCAGTTATCGCGAACGAGTGCAGGGCATTCTTGGAGTCGTTGATATTGTCGCCGGTACAGTTATTCGCATTACGGAACCGACTTGAACGATATGGCATAGTAAGCGCGAACTCATTAAAAGTTTTCTGTATCTCTTCGAACGCTTCATTGCTGTCTATGTGAAATTCAGCGATCTTTTTTTCATACTCGGTCTTCGAATACGGCTGATTGAAAATATGGTACTGTTTGTTGCGCAATCCGACACAGCCGAAGCATGAGACACAGCTCCGACAGTCAGTGCACATGAAAAGATCACTCGAGTCTTCGCATGACAGGCAATGACGCAACTGTGAGCTTCGTGCGGATTGGATCGTGTCGTAACACAACTCCAAATGATTTCCGAGAAGAATATCGAAAGAATCGAGCACGTTGTTGACTTGTGTCGCATAGGAGAGACGCTCGTTGTCCCATCCGCCGGAGACGAGGTAGCAGTCTCTGTAATTGAATCCGAAATTCGCATAATCACTGTTCACAAAATTTGCCTGATACAGAGCTTCATGCGGAACTGTTTTTTTGAATTCTGCATACTGCTCGAAGAACGGTCTGGAGAAATCATATTCCCATGTGTAGAAAGACGGGTCCCATCCGTCGCCCCACCAGCACGTAGTGCAATACACGATGTATGGCTCTTCGGGGGCGTAGATGGCCAAAGTCTTTTTCCCGCAGAGAGCACACTCGCGGCGATACAGAAAACGTTCATTGCGCGAAGCGAATCTGCGCTGAAGTCGGCAGTCGGGGCAAAAAGTCGGGGGCGGGACTTTGATCTTCTCGTAGAATGAAAAGTCATCTGGTTCGATGGTAAAATCTTTGTCGCAGTTAGTGCAGATCTTTTTCATACGCCCAGTATCTGTCAAAAAGGAAGCTTTGTAAATACTGTTGTACAGATTTGACAACAATGCGCATGGTTGCTAGGGTGTGCATATGATAGATACGACACTTCAAAATCTCGGATTGCATGAGGGCGAAGCACAGGCATTTCTCTTTCTCCTCGAGCATGGCGCGCAAACCGCAGGCAATTTGGCGAAAAAGACGGGCATATCTCGTCCATCGCTGTACGGATTCCTTAAGAAACTCCAAGCACAGGGATTTGTGCTCGAGTCCCAAAAGAACGGCATCAAGACATTTCAGGCAAGTTCACAGGAAAAGATACTCGCCATTGTGAATGAGCGGGCCGCGCTTATGGAGAAAGGGAAATCTGATATAGAAAAAATATTCTCGCAGATGCACGCGGGAGCTTTGCCGCGCAATCCGAAGTTTCAGCTTTTTGAAGGCAAAGAAAGCGTTCGCCAGGCCCTGAACGATATCTTGTTGCATCGCAACATGGAGACGAAATCATTTTGGCCGATCAAGACCATGATCAGCGTTCTCGGCGAAGATTTTTTCAGAAAATTAAATAGGGAGCGCATCAAACGCAATATCTATATTCGCGCCATTTGGCCGGAACAACAGCGTGTCGACATCCGCACGCACCCATATCTCGGTGTCGGAGAAAAGTTTCATCGAGAAATACGCGTTGCACCGAAGGAGATTGATTTCGAGATGGGATATTGGATATACGAGAATAAAGTCGTTTTCCTTTCGTCAGTCAAAGAAAGCTTCGGCTTCATCGTCGAGAGCCGAGAACTTGCCGACATGCTTTCAACACAATTCAATATGATTTGGAAAGTTTCAAAAAAGATATCCGTTCCAGACTCTTATACGCAAGGGTTTTTAGATGATATAAAATAAAGATAGTTTTTATACCGCAATCAGCGCTTTGATGCCTTCGTGGGGATTGTAGTCGACAAGCTCGAAATCTTCTATCGTGAAATCTTCAATTTTTTTCTTCGCGGGATTGATCTTCATTTTCGGAAGGGGACGGATGTCGCTGCGGCGCGAGAGCTGGAGTTTTGCTTGCTCGACGTGATTGTTATAGAGATGCACGTCGCCGCCCGTCCAGACGAATTCGCCCGGTTGTAGTCCGCAGATCTGCGCCATCATCATCGTGAATATCGAATACGAGGCGATGTTGAAGGGAACGCCAAGGAACGTGTCACACGAACGCTGGTAGAGTTGGCAGGAGAGTTTGCCGTCGGCGACGTAGAATTGGAAGAAACAGTGGCACGGAGGAAGGCCGGCTTTGGACATTTCTTCGAGATCGCCGACATTCCATGCGGACACGATCATGCGCCGCGAGTCGGGCGTATTTTTTATTTGGTCGATCACGGTTGCGAGTTGGTCGATGTGTTTGCCGTTCGCCGCAGGCCACGAACGCCATTGATAGCCGTAAATGGGACCGAGATTGCCGTATTCTTTCGCGAAGGCTTCGTCGGTTTTCACACGCTCGACGAATTCGGCCATGCCGCGTTTCCATTCTTCGCCGTTGATTTCGGGAACGGGAATATTGTTGCGGATGAGATATGACTGATACGGCCATTCATCCCAGATGTGGACGTTGTTCTCGGCGAGATATTTCAGATTCGTATCGCCGCGCATGAACCAGAGGAGTTCATGGATGATGGATTTGATAGGCACTTTCTTCGTGGTGAGGAGGGGGAAGCCATCGGCGAGGTCGAAACGCATCTGATGTCCGAGAAATGAGCGCGTACCCGTCCCCGTGCGGTCGGTTTTCGGCGTGCCTTCGTCCAGCAGTTTTTGCAGGAGATCGAGATATTGTTCGTCGACGTGGCGGCTTTTCATATGTCCTCAGTATACCCATATAGGGGCGTATTTGACAAATAATTGTATAAATGTTACTCTTATCCCATCATTCTCACGAACTAACGAGAGTGACGCTCGTGGGCATTTCTCTCGTGTTGTGTGGCCGGTTTTACATTTTGGTCATGCGACACTCTTGTCGCGCACCTCTCGTGCCTGAACAAAATTTATCGCGTCGAGCGAGGATCGTGTGAAAGTGTACTCACTCTCACATCGTCTGAGCGAAGACGCGATATAAGGGTAAACCTTATATTATTACTGGATCGATTTCCACGACACATAGCAGTATGAACACACGTTACTCGGCTCGTCCTAGTGCGAAGCCAAGTTCGACTCGTTTCGGATCTCCGTCACGAGGCGGACACACTTATTCAGCAAGACCTTCCGGCCGTTTCGGCGGAGGTAATTCGCGTCGCGCCCCTGCGCGCGGCGGACGCTTCAATTCCGAACGCATCGACTTTGCCCGCTTCATCAAGCGTGCGGAGAAAGTAGAAGAAAAGCCGTATGCACCGACGCATACCTTTTCTGATTTCCCATTCATTGATCGTCTGCACAAAAACATCGCGAAGAAAGGATTCATCTATCCGATGCCGATACAAGATCAGGCGATAACGTCAGTCCTCGCCGGACGCGACGTCTTCGGACTTGCGAACACGGGCACCGGCAAGACTGCCGCATTCATCCTCCCTCTCATCAACCGCGTCGCGGAAAAGAGGGAAGAGCATGTCCTCATCCTCGCACCGACGCGCGAACTCGCCCTTCAGATCGAAGCGGAGTTCCGCGAACTCGCCATGGGTCTCGACATGTTCTCTGTCGCCGCTGTCGGAGGCATGCCCATCATGAAGCAGATCAAAGAGATCAAACTCGGCGTCTCCTTCGTCATCGGCACGCCCGGACGCATCCGCGATCTTCTCGATCGCAAAGTCCTTCATCTCGCCGAATGTCGCACCGTCGTTCTCGACGAAGCTGACCGCATGCTCGACATGGGATTCCGCGACGATATGAAATTCATCTTGGGCAAGCTCGCACCCGAACGCCAGACGCTTTTCTTCTCGGCAACGCTCTCTCCGGAAATAAAAAAAATGACGGAAGAATATCTCAAAGATCCGCTCTTCATCTCCGTCGTTACGCGCGACACGTCGAAGAACGTCGATCAGGATGTCATCCGCGTTCGCGGCAAGGAAGAAAAGATCGAGAAGCTCCACGAAGTCCTCATCAAGGACGGCTCGGAGAAAGTTCTCATCTTCCGCGAGACCAAGCGCAATGTCGACTTGCTTGAAACGGAACTCAAATCCCGCGGATTCAAAGTCGGCGCACTTCACGGAGACAAGCGGAACCGCGAACGCGTTCGCACACTCGATAATTTCAAGGAGAATCGCATCAACGTTCTTATCGCTACCGACGTTGCCGCGCGCGGACTCGATATCCCTGATGTGACGCACGTCATCAACTACGATGTGCCGAATACATACGATACCTATGTCCATCGCATCGGCCGAACGGGCCGTGCTGACAAGAAGGGTATCGCTTTGACTTTCGTACCGGCTTAAAAAACTCAAAAACAGCCCCGCGCCGACTACGTCGGCGCGGGGCTGTTTTAATTTGTCTTCCCGCACCACTTTAGGTACAATGGCCTCATGCAATATCTCAAACAAGACCCCGAAGTACTCGCCGCCTTGGAAGGCGAGCAGAAACGCCAGAAGGAAGGGCTCGAGCTCATACCATCCGAGAACTATGTCTCACAGGCCGTTCTCGAGGCGAATGGCTCTATATTTACCAACAAATATTCCGAAGGCTATCCCGGCCGCCGCTACTATGGCGGACAAGAATTCACGGACGCAGTGGAGACTCTCGCCATCGAGCGCGTGAAGAAACTCTTCAACTGCAAATTCGCCAATGTTCAGCCGCACTCCGGTGCTCCGGCAAACCTCGCCGTCTATGCTGCCCTGCTCGAACCGGGCGACACGGTCCTCGGCATGGATCTCTCGCACGGCGGACACCTCACGCACGGACATCCGATGACTCTCCCTGCGAAGATCTACAAATTCGTCACATATAAAATGAAAGACCCCGAAACGGGAGAGATTGATTACGACGGACTCCGTGCAGTCGCACTCGAACATAAACCAAAACTCATCATCGCCGGATTCTCCGCATATCCGCGCACCCTCGACTACAAGAAATTCGTCGACATCGCCCACGAAGTCGGCGCCGTCACGATGGCCGACATGGCCCACATCGCCGGACTCATCGCCGGCAAGGCTCTCCGCAATCCGTTCGATGACGGATTCGATATCATCACATCGACGACGCATAAAACTTTGCGCGGTCCGCGCGGCGGCATAATCCTCACGCGCGAGAGCGAAGAGATCGCGAAGAAGATCGACAAGACGATATTCCCCGGCATCCAAGGCGGCCCCCACATGCATACGATCGCGGCGAAAGCTGTCGCATTCGGCGAAGCGCTCACTCCCGCATATCAGGAATACTGCCAGCAGATATTGAAAAATGCCAAAGCCATGGAAGCCGTCTTCAAACGCGAAGGCGTTCGCATGATCGGCGGCGGTACGGACAACCATTTGATCCTCGCCGACGTCTTTGGCTCGCTCGGCGTCACCGGCAAGGAAGCCCAGACAGTGCTGGACGAAGTCGGCATCACGCTCAACATGAACTCGATCGCAGGAGACACACGCAAACCTCTCGACCCGTCCGGCATCCGTTTCGGAACGCCCGCCATCACCACGCGCGGATTCAAAGAAGGCGACTGTGCCCGCGTCGCCGAACTCCTCATCGAAACGCTCCGCAACAAAGATGATTTCTCCAAAAAAGAAACGATAAAGAACGAAATCCGCGAACTCGCCGAAGCGCATCCGATACCGGAGAGCTTCGTGTAAATTATGAAAGAAACATTTCCGACCTCTCTCGAAGATCAACGCTTCCACATATCAGCGGAATCTTTCGCAGTAATGAAGGAAACACGCGAAATGTTCTTGGAGATGAAGGAAAAATACCCTGAGGTATATGCGATGTCGTTCTACGGTTCGCGAACACAAGGTCGGGGAAAAAAAACTTCTGATCTGGATGCTTTCATACTCTTTGATCTCGATAGAAAAAAGAATAAAGAGATTTCCAATGACCCTGCGCTACTCAAAGTCTTGGAAAAGTTCGCAAGGAATATGAAAAAAAAATATCCCGGCTTCAAACTCGAAGAACATTGGCTTGATACCTCCGCCGAGATTACCGGAGAAGATTTTAAAGATTTTAAGGAAGACCCTTGGAGAGGAGAGTTTGGGGCGAATTCCGAACGTTTTGGACGAGAGGGAATGCCCGAAGGGCATGTGGCGTTGATATCACGATTTATGCTCGGTGTAGGTGATATCTATGCCGCAAGAGAGGCTGTCTTTGATTTTCTTGAAAAGGATAAAGATGGGGAGAAGATTTTTCGCGCGCTCATGCAACGACTACAAGAGATTGAGCGTCCAGATGAAGTCAACAGAAAGGATGTTAGTTTGCCTAATTACTCATATCCCACGACGATCGCTGAAGGCAAAAAATATTTCCTAAGCCACAAGCAAATTCCGGCTTCAGATATATGATCGAAGTCGAGAAAAAATTCATCATAACGAAAGATCAGGAAGCCGCACTCATCGACGGCGCGGAATTCTTGCGGGAGAAAACTTTTACCGATAGCTATTACGATTACCCAGACTGGCGCTGGACGACGAGTGATCTGTGGCTGCGCATGCGCGATAGTGATTGGGAACTCAAAGTCCCGCTCAATATTCCCGGCGAGAAACGTGTGTCCGACCAATACCATGAACTGACGGACGAGAAAGAGATTGCGGGAGCGCTCAAGCTCGATATCTCGCGACCTCTCGCCGAAGTCCTTGCAGAAAACAACATTAAACCTTTCTGTTCTATCACGACGACGCGTCGCAAATATAAAAAGGACGGATTCGGCATCGATATCGACACTATGGATTTCGGCTATGACATCTGTGAGATCGAACTCATGGTTTCCGATGTAAGCGAGATCCCCATAGCCGAAGACAAAATATTGGCCTTCTCAAAACAATTCAACCTTCCCCATATCCGCGTGCGTGGTAAAGTATTGGAGTATCTGCGGCTCAACAATCCTGCGCATATGGAAGCGATCGAAACGAGTTTGGGAACAAAACATTAAAAGTCATGTCACACATTCATGAAAAAATAGATTTCTGTGTCGAGGTCTTTATCGTCCGCAAGAACAAAGTGCTTCTGCGCATCCATGACAAGCTCGACATCTGGCTCTCCGTCGGTGGACATATAGAGCTCAGCGAGGATCCGAATGAAGCGGCTATACGCGAAGTAAAAGAAGAAGTGGGTCTCGATATCACTATTGTTGGTGATGCGCAGGGGATCGCTGAAAGCCAGCCAGAGAATCGTGGATATAGATATCTCATTCCGCCGCGATATATGGGCCGGCATCCTGTCTCAGCTACGCATGAACATATTGCTTTGGTTTATTTTGCGACGGCAAAAAGTGACGTGGTCTCTGATTCGATACTCGACCACGAAAAGGGCGCAGAAACCCGCTGGGTAAGCCAAGAAGAACTTGATGCTATGGATCTCGTCCCCAATGTACGATTTTATGCCAAGAAAGCTTTAGAGGAACTAAGCTCATAATATTCTATGGAAAAAGATCGTCCCAAAGTCGGCGTCGGCGTTATGATTTGGAAAGACGGCAAGATCTTGCTCGGCAAGCGCAAGAATTCGCACGGCGCGGGGGAGTATTCTTTCACCGGCGGGCACATCGAACACGGAGAATCTTTCGAAGAATGCGTGCGGCGCGAAACGCGCGAAGAAGCTGGCATTGAAATAAAAAATATCCGATTCCTCCATGTTGCGAACGTGCTCTCATATCCGCCGCATCATTTCGTGAATGTCAGTTTCATTGCCGACTGGGAGAGCGGAGTGCCCCGCGTCTGCGAGCCGGAGAAATGCGAGAGCTGGGATTGGTACGATATCAACGATCTCCCGTCGCCGATGTTCAAGCAGTCGGCCATAGGCGTCGAGAGCTATCTCACAAAGAAGAATTTTCACGATAAAAAATAATGAAACTTCTATTGGCATCAAACGGCGGATTCCTTATGGACCACGGATATAATCTGTTAGGAATACCGGCTTCTGAAATGAAGATTGGTTATGTAACTACAGCTTCTAAAGCTGTCGACGATTTACGATATATAGAAAATCACCGACGGGTGATGCGCGAGCGCGGGTACGACTTTCACGAAATTGATATAGAAGGAAAAAGCAAACAAGAACTGCACGATTTTTTCGCGGACAAGAATATTATCCACGTCGAAGGCGGCAATACGTTTTATTTACTCAAAGCAGTGAAAGAAAGCGGATTCGATACAGTGCTTAAAGATTTACTCGCGCAAGGGAAAGTGTATATCGGGAGCAGTGCCGGCGCGTATATACTTTGTCCTACCAT
>CALRHN010000008.1:0-2384 GCA_943359425.1 Candidatus Nomurabacteria bacterium
CGAATTCGCGGAAAACGATCTCGTAGAGCGATATGACGCGCTTTGCTTCGCGCTGGCTCAATTCTTCATGGAGAGTGTCGTGCGCGATCCTGTTGCGGATCATGTGCGCTTCGCTTGCACTGCCGAGGGTGCGGAAGAGGCCCGGATCGGCGTTCTTCAAGCGCTCTCCCAAACCTTCGCCCGGATAGCCCATGCCGTCGACGAGCTCGTCGAGCATGGCGTCAGCTTCGATGATGGCAACTTTCCACTCCGACGGCGTCGGCGAGTCGGCACGCGAGAGTATCATTTCCCATTTCTGATTCTTCGGCGCCGCTTCGACACCGGCCATGGCATGCGCGATCTCATGTTTCAGCTCGTCGTTCTCTTCCCTCTGAATCTCGAGAATGCGCACGATGGAATAGATGATGATGGCGACGAAGATGAGGCTGATGCCGACAATGACGGCTTTGAGTATGAGGCCGACTTCATACGTGCGGAAGAAATGGATGATGCCTTGGATGCCTTCGAGGATCTTATAGAAAAAATACTCGAGATTGATGTATGTCGGAGCGATAGGTGAAGGATTCATTGTATGTATATGATACTAACTTTGAAGCGTATTTTCAAATTGCCGTCCGACGGCAAAGAGCGCGTCTTCGCCCCAATGCGGCGCCATGAACTGGATGGAGAGCGGCAGTCCGTCATCCGTAAAGCCTGAAGGCAGGGCGATCGACGGAATGCCGGAGAGATTCGCCGGCGCGGAAAAGATATCGCACAGATACATGGCGACGGGATCCTCGAGTTTCTCCCCTATTTTGAAAGCCGGCGAGGGCGTCGTTGGCGTCATGATGAGGTCGACGGATTCGAAAGCCTTTGCGAGCGCCACCGAAATCTGTTCGCGGATGGCAAGCGCTTTGTTGTAGTAGGCATCGTGATAGCCGTGCGAGAGGACGTACGTGCCGAGAAGTATGCGGCGACGCGCTTCCTTGCCGAAACCTTCGCCGCGGCTTTTCTCGTAGACTTCGAGCAGGTTCGCGGCATCAGCGGAAAGACCGTAGCGGATGCCGTCAAAACGCGAGAGATTTGTCGAGACTTCGGCCGGCATGATGATGTAATACACGGCGAGAGAATATTTGAGAATGGGAAGATCGAGATCGATTATTTCATATCCGACTGCGCGGAGTTTTTCGAGCGAGGCGTCGAAGTTGGCGAGCACGCGCGGATCGAGTCCGCCGCCGGAAAAGAAACTGCGCGGCACGCCAATCTTTTTGATCTCCTTCTTCGCCGGTGCTGTGCGCATATTATCGGGAACGGACGTCGCGTCCATGGAATCGTATCTGGAGAGCAGATTGAAAAGTATTTCGGATTCAGAAACCGTCTTCGTGAACGGCGAGACCTGATCGAGAGAATTTCCCATGGCGATGATGCCCGAACGCGACAACGCGCCATAGGTCGGCTTGAGTCCGACGAGACCACAGAACGCTGATGGCTGACGAACCGATCCGCATGTCTCCGTGCCAAGCGCGACGAGAGCCATATCGGAAGCTACTGCGGCAGCCGATCCTCCTGAAGAACCGCCGGGTACGCGCGAAGTATCGAGCGGATTGCGCGTCACGCCGTAGGCCGACGTCTGCGTCGAAGATCCCATGGCGAATTCATCCATGTTTGTGCGACCAATGATGACGGCACCGACGGCCTTCAAAGTCTGTACGACATGCGCGTCGTACGTCGCCGTATAGTTTTCCAATATTTTCGAAGCCGCGCTTGCATGCTTGCCTGCGAAGAGAATGTTGTCCTTGATGGCGATCGGAATGCCCGTCATGAGCGTCGCCGTGCCTTCGGCAATCATCCGGTCGGCGCGAACGGCCTGCGCAATAACATCGTCGTACACTTCGAGATAGGCATTGAGCTCGGCATTTTTTGCAGTAATATTGTCGAGATAGGCCTGCGCGAGATCCTGCGCGGAATAATCGCCGCGCATGAGCGCTTCATGGGCTTTTTCTATGGTGAGATTTTTGAGATCGATTGCCATTTTTTAAAATCAGAGAATCTGTTTTACCTTGAGATATCCGTCCTGGTGCGCAGGAGCTTCGGCCAAGATGCGTTCCGTGTACGTGCCACCCTCGTGCGGATCGACATCTTCGCGCATGACGTTATGAATAATCCCAACGCTTCGTTCGGGAGTCTCAGCAGAAACCGACTGGATTTGGTCGATATAGCCCAGGATCGAAGTTAGATTCTCAAGAAAGGCCTGTTTCTCGTCCGGGGCTATGCGGATGCGCGCGAGTCGGGCGAGATTTTCGACGTCTTTGATTTCCATATCACCGAGTATACCTTAAGAAATCATTTTCTGGAACTCCGCTTCGGAGAGGACGGGTATGCCCAGTTTCTTCGCATCGGCGAGT
>CALRHN010000008.1:2484-17485 GCA_943359425.1 Candidatus Nomurabacteria bacterium
GTATACCTTAAGAAATCATTTTCTGGAACTCCGCTTCGGAGAGGACGGGTATGCCCAGTTTCTTCGCATCGGCGAGTTTCGATCCCGCACTCTCCCCTGCGACGACAAAGTCCGTCTTCTTCGAAACGGCGCTCGCGACCTTGCCGCCCTGTGCAAGAATCATTTTCTTCGCGTCTTCGCGCGAAAGTGTGGGAAGCGTGCCTGTGAGGACGAATGTTTTTCCGGAAAGAGTGCCGCCTTTTACTTTCGCGAACGGTTTCGGTTTCACGCCGTTACCGAAAAGTTTCTTGAGGAATTTCTGGCTCGTCGGATCGGAGAAATAGGCAGCGAGGCTCGTGGAAACTGCGGGGCCAATATTTTCTATCTCGTCGAAATCACTCGCCTTCGCGCGGGACAATTTCTCGATCGTTCCAAAGTGCGCGGCGAGATCGCGTGCCGTTTCTTCACCGACATGAATGATGCCGAGCGACATGATGAAACGATCGAGCGAGGGCTTCTTCTTGCTCTCAATGCTCGCAATGATGTTTTGCGCGCTCTTCTCTCCGAAACGCTCGAGTCCCGAGAGGTCGGCTTCGGTGAGAGCGAAGAGATCGGCCGCATCGGTGACGAGACCTTCGTCTTTCAAGCGTTCGAGTATTTTCGGACCGACAGTATATATCTCAAATGCATTCACAAAATGCACCATGTTTCGGATATTCTTCGCCGGGCAATTCTTGTTCACGCAATAATACGCCACGCTCTCCCCTCCCAGATTCTCGCGCTTCTCGATATCACCGCCGCATTCGGGACAGCGTGCGGGCATAGTGAATTTCTTCTCTTTACCGGTGCGCAATTTTACGAGAACTTCGACGACTTCCGGTATGACATCGCCCGCTTTTTGAATGACGACGGTGTCACCGATGCGCAGTCCGAGACGCTCTATCTGGTCCATGTTATGAAGCGTTGCTTTCGATACTCGCGAGCCGGCAACGAGCGTCGGTTCGAAATGTGCAAGCGGCGTGAGCACTCCCGTACGGCCGACTTGGACGGTGATATCCGTCACGCGCGTCGTCGCCTTCTCGGCCGGATATTTAAAGGCTGCCATATAGCGAGGTGCCTTCCCGACGACGCCGAGGCGTTTCTGGAGAGCGAGGTCGTTGACGGAGATAACAATGCCGTCCGTGCCGAATGGGAATGCGTCTCGCAGTTTCTTGAAATTTTCTATGAAGGTCTCCACTTCGCCAAGCGTCTTACAAATATGTTCATGCTCACTCACGGAAAATCCGAGCGAGGAGAGCAATCGATGTTCGTCGGAATGTTTGGCCGTGCGTTTTGAAAAGTCGGCAGAGAGTTCGGCGATGTCGTAGGCGAAGAAATTGATGCGGCGCGCCTTCGTGAGTGCGGGATCGAGTTGGCGGATGGAGCCGGCGGTCGCATTGCGCGTATTGGCAAAGGGCGGCAGGCCGAGTTTTTCTTGCTGCCGGTTGAGACTCGCAAGCGTCGCTCTCGCCATGACGGCTTCGCCGCGCACTTCGATGAGTTTCGGAAACGGTTTCGGAAGCGTGAGCGGAATGTCGGCAATCATGCGCACATTCTGCGTTACATTCTCGCCGATGAATCCGTCGCCGCGCGTCGCACCCGTGACAAGGACGCCGTCTTCGTAACGGAGTGTAAGAGCGAGACCGTCGAGTTTCAGTTCGGCGAAATATTCGTAAGAAGTATTCGCTGGCAAGAGTTTCTTCACGCGCTCGTCCCATGATTCGAGTTCTTCGTATGAAAAAGCATCGGAGAGTGAGAGCATCCGTACGGAATGCGTGACTTTTTGGAATTTCGGAAGCGGCGCACCGGCGACACGCGCGAGCGGATCGTCAGTGACGCGCAGATCGGGATATTTCGCCTCGAGTGCCCGCAATTCGCGCGTCAAAGAATCGTAGACTTCGTCGGTCACATCGGGATCGTTCTTCACGTGGTAGCGATAGCGCAGGTCGCTGATCTCGCCGCGGAGCTTCTGTATTCGGCTTTTTGCCTCGGTTTTATCCATAAAAAATAGCCTCTATCGTGCCTAGAGGATAGTATAGCGCACCAAGGCCCATAGGCCGAAGGCTAATTGTCGGGATAATACGTCGCGCGAAGGGCGCGCTCGACGAGCCTCTGAGAGCCAGATTGCTGAAGCTGGGTGACTTTGTCGCAGGCGACATTGTAACCTTTCGCCTCGACGCGCGTACCAAAGAGCGTTGCATCATTTGGGCTCTGGAAATTCTTCGTAACGGTGAGATGCGCACAACCGATGATATTACTGCCATCAGTGAGATTGATTCCATCACCGGGCATACCGGGGCCAGGAGGGAGGGCAAAATCATATACGTCTGAAACTCCGTCGACAATGGCGTGTATTGCAGTGCCCGCACAGTTGAGCGTCGCACTCGTGAATGGGCTGCCTTGGGGTCCGAATGCGGTCTGCGTACGATCATAGTAGAGTCCACACTCCAGTCCCGTATCGGCGGCAAAGAATGCAAGATGCGAGTCACGCGCATTGAGCGAGAGTTCGATCTCTTTATACGAGACAGAGGCGATACCGAGGGCCATCAAGAGGATGATGCTCGTCAGGATAACGGTAAACAAAATCACGAATCCGCTTTGGGTTTCTGCTTTGTGCTTTGTGCTTTGTGCTTTGTGCTTCATATTATTGCCAGTTGAATAAATCTTCGGTGAGCGTGAGGCTCTGTGTCGTGCCTTCGGGCCATGATACGGTCGACGTCACGCGTACCTCGTCAGTAGTACCGGGTGCAGCAAAGGAGACCTGTATCGTTCGGACAAAGACAGAGGCAGTGGTCGAAGTATAATCGTATGTCCCGATGCCACCCGAGAGATCGTGGCGAATCGGAGGACAGCTCCCGACACAGGCAGTTACTGCAAGAGTTATGGGATCGATCGTGCAGCTCGCGCCGTTCGTACAGGCGGCGATGCCGCCCGAGTTCGAAGTGATAAATGTCGTCCACCCGCTCCCATTCGTTCCGGCGAGCATGGCGCTATCGCGGATATTGCGGACAAGCTCGATCCCTTCCTGGGCGAGGAAGGATCCCTGCGCGCGCTTCTCCGCGATCTGGAGATTGCCGATGCCGCCGGCGGATACGACGATGATGGCGACGATGGCCGTCGTGAAGATGGAGAGTGCAACTAAAGTTTCCACGAGGGTGAAACCTGTCTGCGTTTGGTTTTTGATGTTTGGTGTTTGGTGCTTCATATTTTTATGCTCCCGCTTGTCGAGGCGATACCGTCGTCTGCAAGTCAAAAGGAGAATCAATGCCACCGAAGTGAATGACTCCGGAGAGGCGGATGATGACACGCGTCGCCGTATTGTCTCCCGACTCTGCCCCCGTAACTATAAATCCTGAACGTAAGAGATCCATCGTGACTTCCCCCACTTCGGTCAGATTCGAATACGTGGTTCCGCCGTCTTTGGATTTCAATACCTGGTTATTGGTCTGGCTTATGAGATAGATGATCTGATCAGCATCTACTGCCGGGTCGCCGTTCACTCCTTCGAAAACGAGCTTGGTCAGACCGCTCGGACATGAGACAGCTACGTTGAGCGGAGAACTGTTATCGCAATGAAAAGTGTTGCCGAGGCGAACATTACGCGCCATGTCTTCCATGATAAAGCTCAAGTTATCGACGATGACGCGCATTCCTTGGACGCGCTTGTGATTGGCCGCGACGCTCAAAACGGCGCCGATGGAAATGACGACGATGACAGTGAAGAGCGCGGTGGCTATCATGACTTCGATCATGGTGAAGCCGCCGTGTGTTTGGTGTTTGGTTTTTGGTGTTTGGTGTTTCATATTTTCTACAAGACTCCTCCGTCAAGAACTTCAACATGGCCGACTGAATTTATGAAAATAGTCTTCTGCGCTCCGGTCGGTGATGTGAGTTCTATTTGTACTTCCGTGGGACTACTCGGCTGCATCGGCAAGACCCGCATCCGCGCATCAGGAAAGGGTCGCTTGAAGGTTACGTTGACGCCGGAATAACCGCACTGTTGGCCGTTATAGTTCGTGGCACAAATATTACTGATATATGCGCCAGTCGTGATCGTCGTGTCTTGTATGCACTCTGCTCCGGCAACGAGCGGTCCTCCGCAGGATGGACCAAAAGTATCGTAGAGGCCGTCTTCGCCGAGATCGAAGAAATAGACAAAGTGTTTGTTATTCGCCGCAGTTGCGCTCGGATCGGCTTCGAAATACACACCGTACGACGGGACAACGCCGCCATACGTATTCGCATTCTCTGTCCCCGATATTGCCGAGCGTTGTGCTTGGGTGATGCGCAGGGCAATATCCTGGGCGAGATTCTGGAAATTCACGTCAGCGGTAAAATCTCCGAACTTGAAGAGGATGACTCCCGAGAGAATGCCGAATATGGAGATGACGAAGATAAGTTCGAGAAAGGTCAGCCCGCGCGAATCGCAGAGCGTGAAGTAAGAGCGAAAGATGGACTTTTTTTCTTTCATATTAATTCAAGAACTGAAACCATGAGAGGATCGTTGAGATATTCACACTGGCGAAGAACGCAATGGCCGTACCGAGCGCGAGAAAGGGGCCGAACGGTATCTCGCTCTTCATTCCCTTCTTTGCGTGATGGACGAGAAGAAGTGCGATACCGACGACTGCCCCGATCCAGAACGAGAGCATGAGTGCGGCGAATCCAGCCGAGATGCCGAGGAGGAATCCGAGGCCGAGAGCGAGCTTGCCGTCGCCGAGACCGATGAGCCGTCCGCGCGAGAAAACCCAGAGCAATACGAACGGTGCGGCGAGAGCGGGACCGGCAAGAAGCGCAGAGAGCGACGGCATATGGACGACGAGGGCGTCACCTTTGATGAAAAAGAGTCCAAGCAGGGCAAAGACGGCGAATGCGAGACAGAGGACATCGGGAATTATCTTGTGGCGGATGTCATAGACAGAAATGACGAGCAGGAGCGAGAGAAGGAAGAAATAATACGTGAAAAGGATGACGAAGAGGAGGGATGCGCCGGGAATCAGATAGAGGAATTTGAAGACGAGCAGTACGGAGACGATTCCTGCTGCTGCTTCGACGAGAGGATATTGGGCGGAAATCTTGCTATGACATCCGAGACATTTGCCGCGCTGAGAGAGAAAGCTCGCCACCGGCACGAGTTCGAGCGGACCGAGCGTTTTCGAACATGAGAAACACATTGATCGTCCGCCGAGAGTCTTGCCACTGTTATAGCGGAAGATCACCACGTTCAAGAACGAACCGATAATCGTTCCGAAGAAAAAAGCGATGATGCCGATGGTGATTTGCATAATGAGACGAGCGAGAGAAACTAGTTACAGAGATATGGAGTAGCGCCGCCGGTTACTGCATTGGGATAGACGGCAGTCCAGTTGGCGATCGTCGTCTGTGGTGCGGCGATAACGCCGCCTACTTTCGATCCCCCGCTATAGTCGACACAGAATGAGCCGTTCGAAGTCGTTGCAGCAAAGAACCATTTGCCGGGAACTGTAGATGCCGGAGAAATTCCGTTCCAAGCATAGTAATAGGTAGTGGTCGGCAAAGTCGAAGCGAGGCGGTAGATACTATTGTCGCTCGTCGTGCTGTCATTGAACAAGTTACTTCCCGCAACTGGACCGGCAACGGCAGTGATAGTCGTACCGGTCGTCGGAACGACTGCTGTACCCACAGTCCCCGTATAGAGTTGGGCCTGTGAGCGCATACTCGAGAGCTGGGACTGGATCTTTGAATCATTGGAACGACTGCGAGCCGAGCCGAGTGAAGTAAGGATGATAGCCGCCAAGATACCGATGATGGCGATGACGACGAGAAGTTCTATTAATGTGAAACCTGATTTTTTTATTTTCATGTAGTTATGCTAATAGACTTTTAATGGCTTTATTATACCACCCCCTAAACAAAAAACCACCCGAAGGTGGCTTTTTGAAAGAGAATCGTTTAGCTACAAGAATAATTCGTCGCAAAGTTCGGGAATGCGGCATCGAAACTCGTCGCATCGTTCGGCGGAGTGCCAACGAAGAGCTGGCTGCCGCCTGAATAATCAACACAGTCGGCTCCTGTCGTAAGACTCGCTGCAACTGCCCATTTGCCGCCGGCCGAAGGAAGTATCGCTTCAGAAGCATAGTAGACATTTGTGCCCAGCGGGAGGCTGTTGATAAGATTCGCCAAGCTATTAATATCGGCCGTCGTATCGGAGAACAGATCCGTTGTCGCCGTGAGCGGCAATGTTGTCGCGACCGTCGGAGCGACAGCGGTTGCCGTACCAGTGTACTCCTGGGCTTGTGCACGCATATTGGCCATCTGGCCTTTGACTTTGACATCGAGAGCGCTCTCTCGGGCAGGCGCGAGTGACGTGAGAACGATAGCCGCCAAGATACCGATGATGGCGATGACGACCAAGAGTTCGATGAGTGTGAAACCTTTTTGTTTTATGTACATAAAAAATAAGGGAACAAATTTATAATACTTGTAATTGTACCACTCCGAAAACAAAAAACCACCCGAAGGTGGCTTTTTGAACCGAAATGACAACTGGTTTAGAGAGCCGTACAAGCCATCGTTGTCGCATCAATAGCCGACAATGCGCCTCCAGCAACTTGTGCCGTAGTAAGGGATGTTGATGTCGTTACGCGTGATACTCCCGAGTAGTCAACACAAGCGTATGCTCCGCTACTAAGTTTAACGGACACTGCCCATTTACCTCCGTTTGTAGGGGTAGTAGCTTCAGATACACAACCGCTATTCGTACCGGTAAGAGTACCGAGGTTCGCCAAAAGATTACCGAGACCACTATTAGCCGTTTCGAAAACAGAGTTAGCTGTAAGCGTTGCACAGTCACCTGTAGGATCTGCCGCTGGTGTGGCATTTGACCAGAGTTGAGCTTGAGCTCTCATATTTGAAAGCTGAGCCTGGATCTTCGCATCATTTGCACGAGAACGAGCCGTACCGAGCGACGTGAGAACGATAGCCGCCAAGATACCGATGATGGCGATGACGACCAAGAGTTCGATGAGTGTGAAACCTTTCTTGAGATTCTTAATCATAATAAAAATATACTAATAAATAATTATGCGGATTGCCGGACAGTAACGAAGGGCAATACGCGCGACCTATTTCTTATAATGGCCTTATTATAGCACAAGGCCGCACTTCTAATACAAGCACGGCACCTTGTGGATAAGTATTCCAGCCTTATTTTAATGGATGGAAGAGGCGATGTTATAGATAGGAACGAGGACGGAAACGAGGAGAACGCCGACGCCCAGACCGAGCGTAACGATCATGATCGGTTCGATGAGAGAGACGAGTGTGTCGACAGCGTCATCGACTTCGCGCTTGTAGAAACGGGCAAGCGTCTTCAATATGCCGGCAAGTCCGCCCGTCTCTTCGCCGACTTTGACCATTTGCACCATGATACCCGGAATGTGCTGGTGTTTGGCGAGAGAATCGGAGAGCGATGCGCCGCTCTTCACGGCCTCCCCCGCATCTTTGAGGATGAGGGCGTAGACCTTGTTGCCGACGACTTCGCCCGTGATCTCGATGGCGCGGACGATAGAGATACCGGAAGAGAGCATGGTGTCCATGTTATCCGCCATGCGCGAGAGATAGAGCTTGCGGAACAAGGGACCGACAGCAGGAATAGAGAGTTTCAGATTGTCGAGATAGGTCTTGCCGACTTCTTTGCGCGAGAGCCACCAGACGTATCCGACGCCGATGAGGAAGAAGATGAGCACGAAGAGGCCGTAGTTGACGAAGAAGCTCGAGATATTCATGACGATGCGCGTATAGACGGGAACGTCCTGCCCCGATTCGACGATGATGGCGGAGAGTTTCGGGATGACGAGGACGAACATGAGTATCATGACGGCAAAGAAGACGAATATGACGAAGGCCGGATAGATCAAGGCATTGCGCGTTTTCGCCGTGAGCTCGTACGAGCGATCCAAGTATTCGGCGAGATATCCGAATGTCTGATTGAGCTTGCCCGATTCTTCCCCCGCCTTGACCATGTTCACATAGAAATCGGAGAAGACGTCGGGATGTTTTGCGAGGGCGCCCGAGATCGAGAACCCCGCCTGCAAGTCGTCCACGACCGTCGTGAGCTTGGCTTTGAGAAGTTTATTCTCGGCATTGGCCGCCAAGAGCGAGAATGCCTTGAGGGCGGAGACTTGCGCCTCGAAGAGCGTCGAGATCTGACGCGAGAGGATGACGATCTCTTTCTGCGGAACATGCTCGAAGATAGAGATCTGGAGAACGGATTTCTCTTCTTCGCCCTTGATGGAGACGATGATGAGGCCGCGGCGCTGAAGGGCGAGTATGGCGAGGTCTTTGGACGGCGCATCAACAGCACCTTCTTTCTTCTCTCCGGTATTCGTAACGGCTTTGTATTTGAAATTCATTGGTTAGTGAGTAGAAAATAGTTAGTAGAAAGTTTTACAAAAGTCTTTCCAATGCTTTCGGATTAAACGAATGCAAATACGCATTCTCCATGGTTATCTCCCCTGCGCGGACGAGTTCGAGGAGGGATCGGTTCATGTCGATCATGCCGCTCTCATTGCCTGTCTCAATGACAACATCGATCTCGTGCGTGCGTTTCTCGCGGATGAGATTGCCGACAGCGTTGTTGTTGATGAGCAATTCATATGCGGGAACGAGTCCGCCGGCAATGCGCGGAATGAGACGCTGGGAGAAGATGCCGAGGAGGGACGCGGCGAGCTGGACGCGGATCTGATCCTGCTGACCCGGCGGGAAAGAATCGACGATACGGTCGATGGTCTGGGAAGCATTGTTTGTGTGAAGCGTCGAGAAGACGAGGTGGCCGGTTTCTGCGGCCGTCACTGCGGTGGCGATCGTTTCCGGAGAGCGCATTTCACCGAGCATGATGACATTGACGTCTTCGCGGAAGACGGATTTGAGCGCCGACGCGAAATCATGCGTGTCGATGCCCACTTCGCGCTGATCGATGATGGAATGCGCCGGCTCGAAGAGATATTCGATCGGATCCTCGATGGTGACGATGTGCTCGGCACGCTCCGTGTTGATGAGATTGATGAGCGATGACATCGTCGTTGATTTGCCTTGGCCGACGGGACCGACGATGAGGAAGAAGCCTTGTTTCTTCGCGGCAAATGTCTTCAAGACTTCAGGAAGTTTCAGCTCGGCGAGGGTGCGGACTTTGGGAATGAGGCGCAGTGCGATGGCGATGAAGCCTTTCTGATAGAAAGCGTTGCCGCGCAGGCGGGCTTCGCCGCGGAAATCGTATGAGAAATCTATTTCCTGATTCTCGAGGAAGCGATCGAGCTTTTTCTTGTCGCCCAAGAGGACGCCCAGGATGCCGATGACCTGATCTTTCGTCAGGACAGATTCTTTCACGAGAAAAATGAGTTCCGATGCGACGCGGATGGCCGGATGGCGGTCGACCGACAGATGCAGATCGGATCCGTTTTCGCGGATGAGCGTGAGCACGAGGTCTTCGATGATTTTTGTGTAGTCCATAAAATATGAAAATTATTTCTTATCCAAGATGGCGAGCACTTGTGCGATGACTTCGGACGGTGTCGTCGATGCCTTGACAATATAGCCCGCCGCACCGAGATCAGTCCCCTGTTTTATGTCGGATTCCTGTCCGCGGTTCGAGAGGATGATCTTCGTCGCCTTCGGCGCAAGACCTTCAGCTTTGATCTTTTCGAGGAGTTCAAATCCGTCGACGACAGGCATGACGATATCGAGCAGAATGACGTCAGGAACAAATCCTTCGTGCAGTTTCTCGAGCGCAGGCACGCCACCTAACGCTGTCGTCACCTCGAAATTCGACTGGCTGAATTTCAGCGCATACATGTCGAGGAGAAAGTTGTCGTCGTCAACGATGAAAATTTTTCTTTTGCCGCCCATAATGGTTTACTAATTATAGTATAAGCACTTCCCTTTGCCTAGAGAGTGTACACTTCTTGAAACGGCACTTCGCCTTGAATGCTCTTGATAATGGCGTCTTCCTTCATGGTGATGAGACCTTTGCCGCGGACGAGTTTATAGATATCGGTGTCGACAGGATTCTTCAGAATGAGGCTCTGCACGTCTTTGTCGATCTTGAACATTTCGAATACGGCGACGCGGCCGCGCGTGCCCGACGGACAATCGGACGACGGAACGGCTTCGTGGAATGAGCCGTTCGGGATCTCGGATTTGAATTCAGCCGGCAGATCGGCGAACTGCTTGTCGAGGAGGATCTTCATGCTCTCGTCGGTCTCAACGGGATGTTTCGACGTCGGACAGATGACGCGAACGAGACGCTGGGCGATGGCGAGAATCAAAGTCGGTGCGATCAGATACGGATCGACGCCCATGTCGATAAGACGCGGAATGACGCCAATGGAATTATTCGTGTGGAGCGTCGAGAAGACGAGGTGGCCCGTGAGCGCGGCTTGGATGGCAAGCTGGGCAGTTTCCTTGTCGCGGATCTCTCCCACCATGATGATGTCGGGGTCCTGACGGAGAATGGAGCGCAGGCCGGACGCGAACGTATAGCCGATCTCGGGCATGACCTGCGACTGGTTCATGTCGGGAATGTGATATTCCACCGGATCTTCGAGAGAGACAACGTTGGATTTCTCGCGGTCGATCTCGTTCAACATCGAATAGAGCGTCGTGGACTTACCGGACCCTGTCGGACCGGTGATGAGGATGAGACCGTACGGACGGCCAAGAGCTTCGCGGATCATTTCGAGATTGCGTTTCGACAGACCGATGGAGTCGAGAGATTTCACCCCGCGGTCGGAGTCGAGAATACGCATGACGACTTTCTCGCCGTAGTATGCGGGAAGCGTCGAGACGCGGAAGTCGATCTTACGGCCAAGAACTTTCGCCGAGAAGGATCCGTCCTGGGGCTTGCGCTTCTCGTCGAGGCGCAGTTTCGCCAAGATTTTGATACGAGCGACGACGCCGGCGTACGCTTTGAGCGGCAATTTGAGCGTCGTGTAGAGAATACCGTCGACGCGGAAGCGGACTTTGACGTCCGTGCCGCTGTTTTCGATATGGATATCGGATGCATTACCTTCCACTGCATTGTTGATGATGACGGCGACGATCTTGATGATGGGCGCATCTTCGACGATCTTCTCTTCTTCGCCCGGTTTCAACTTATCCTGTATCTTATTGCTCTCGACGACGATGTCTTTCGCGTCTTTGATCTCCGAATCGAAATCAGAGAGCGCCTGTTCGACTTCGCCCGTGATGCCCTTGTAGTTGTCGAGAATGACTTTGAAATCTTTGGACGTGATGAGGAAGACTTTGAAGGGCACACCAAGTTTTGCTGTGATGAACTGCAGGGCATCCATGGCCGCGATATTGTCGGGATCGGTGATGCCCACTTCGAGGACGCCGTCGGTGAGTCCGATCGGTGCGAAGTTATAGTGCTTCGCCGAGTCTTCGGGAATGTATTTGAGGATGTCGGATGAGAGCGTTGATGCGTCGATGGTTTTCGACGGAATGGAATAAAAGGCGCTCTTCCATGCGAGAAGGTCGCCTTCTTTGATGCCGCGCGCGAGGAGCGCTTCGTCTATGTCGCCCGCATATTTTTCGCCTGCCTCTCGTACTATGGAAGGAACATCCTCTTCCTTGATGGCGCCGCGATTGATGAGTTCTTCGAGAAAAGTCATAGAGCGTTTAATGCGCTCCGGCCGTTTGTGCTGTTTTGAAACTGACCGGAGAGCCTGTTGCGATTACCGTCCCGATCTGAGCCTTCGCAACGAAGAAATATGTCGTGTTCGGCAAGAGGCCGGTTATGGCCTGGCTGAATTGCCCCGCAGTTGCTTGAGCGATTGGCACGGTCTTGTTCGAGAGCGTATCGATGGAAAGACCGTATTCGAACCAGCGAGTCACGTTCGTTGCTCCGGCGATAAGCGTGCCGTTGAATGTCGCGCCGGTTGCCGTAATCGCTGAAGGAGCGTTCGTCGCGACCGGAGAAACCACTCCTCCATCACTGCCAACGGGAGCGAACGGATTCGGCCTGCCCGGATTCGGATCTTCGGGAAGTGGTCGGCTAAAATCCTGGAGCGCAGCGAATCCGGCATCGGCAAAAAGGCTATCATCGAGACGGATCGTATTGATGTTGAGCAGTGTGGTCAAGAAATCACGTCCGACAGTGGCATCCGCACCGGCATTGCCACTCGAATCCGTGACGCCGGTAGTCGTCGTCTGTAGAGCTGCGGTTGGAGTCGACGCGCTCTTCTTGAAGAAAACACTATACCCCGCGATGGCAAGAACGAGGAGGATGACACCTATGATTATTTTCTTGATCATTTTTTTCATATCAGTTCTTGAGCCAATAGGTCTTTATCTTTATATTGTACTTGTATGAATTGAGGACGTTCGTATCGCTCGAAGAAAACGTGACAGACGAGATATCGACGACGCGAAGGCTCTTCTCGAGATCGCCGATGAATTTGAGAAAATTGCCGTACGAAGCTTCTGTTGAAAATTCGAGATTGAAAGTCCCGTACTCTTTCGCAGCTTCAGCGATGGCTCCCGGCGTCGCCCCCGCGAACTGATCGGCGCTCGTAGCAGCGGTCGGCGCGTCGAATTTCACGTTATTGATCGTCATGCCGTATCCCTGTGCGATGCGCTGGATATCGATGATGAGAGTGATGTTGTTCACGGAATCAGGCAGAAGTTTCGAAAGGCGGTCGAGTGAATCCTGCGGAAAGGCATGGAATTTGGAAGAGAGTGCATCACGGACTTTCTGGAGCTTCAAGGAATTGTCGAGGGCGCTGGAATACGAAGCGGCATCAACGTTCAGTTTCTTGATCTCGCTGTAGGTCGGATTCGTGAAAAGGACGAAGGAAGCGATCGAAGCGACTATTAATATGATGGGAAAAATGAATCTCATATGGTCATTGACTTATCGCTGGCCCGGCCGCCGGACCGGCTGCGGCCGGAGGAGTGCTCGCGCCTCCACCCTTCTGAAGATTTTCTTCAAAAGACACGAATGACGAATCAACGGAAAAAGCAAGATCGAATGTCACTGCACCGCTACGGTCGTCGAGGGCAAGGTTGGAGAAGATCGGATCCTTGAAATATTTATTCGTGCCGAAACGGTTGGATTCGAGCGCTATGGACGTATAGTCACGCGCGCGGCCGCTCATTTTCACATTCACAAGAGAGGCGTCGCTCGAACTGTCGCGGCTATAATCGAATCGCGTGAACTGCACCGACTTGAGCGTGATCTGCTCTAATGCGGTAAAGATCGGGGTGACGCTGACATGGTTCTTCAGGATCTCGCTTCCCGCATTGATGCGGCGATCAAGCGTCTGGAGGTCTTCGATGAGTCCCGGCTCGAAAGCATCGCGGGCGCGGACGAGGTCGGCATTCATCGAAGCGATCTTCTTGCCGAGCGAGAGACGGTAGAAATACGTGCCGCCGGCCGCAACGAGTGAGCCGAAGAATATCAATGTCGCGATGAATACGAAAAGGCTGACCGGACGCGAACGAGCGACGCGGTCTTCGGCAAGCGGCTTTTTCGGTATGAATGATGTTTGAAAATCCTTGTCCATCAAAGAAAAGTCTACAGGAATTATTATACTATAGTATCGCGCACAAGCGAAAGCTGTTATTAACTTCTGGGCTAGTTCTTAGTCTTTAGTCGTTAGTCTTTAGAAAAATTCCCCTAATTCAAGCTCATTGCTCTCCTATAGACTAAAGACTAAGCACTAGGAACTAATTCATTGGAGTCCGCGAAGGGCGAGTCCTGCCGCGACGGAGAATTCGGGACCTGTTTTCGAGAGGAATTGCTCGACAAAGCCGGGCGCTTCCGTTTTCACGAATGGATTGCCGAGAACGACTTCGGAGCGGAAGTTCTCTGCGGCTTGCTCTTTGAAACCTTTGAGGAGCGCTCCTCCGCCGGTGAGTATCACCTTGCTGATCGTCTTCTCGTATTTCTTCTCATAGTTGAGCACGATGCTGTTGGTCTCGGACAATATGAAATCCGTGGTGAGTTTGATTATCTCGCCGACATTCTTGTCGGCAGGATTACCGAAGAGTCCGAATTCGCGTTTGATCTCTTCCGCTTTCGCATACGGAACGTTGAGAGATTTGGAGAGCGTATTCGTGATGTCGTGCGCGCCGCGGTTGATGATGTGGAAGGACCGGACGACGCCGTATTCGACGATGGAGAGTTTCGTCTTCGATGCGCCGAGATCCATGATGAGCACAGTCGAGAGTTCGTGGCCGAGCGTCGAACGGACCGTACTAAAGACTTCGATCTCGAAGAACGACGAGGAGAGGCCGGTGTTCTTGATGATGTCGTTGTATTTCGCAATCGTGTCGTTGTGAATGGCGGCGATCAAGACTTCAGTTTTCGCTTCCACTGGTTTCGCGCCGTCGGCGGGAGTCTCTGGAGATTCATCGAGCGCGCCGCGTTTCGGAATGACCCAATAATCGAGCGAGACTTCGGAGATCGGCACGGGAATATATTTGCGCGCTTCGGTCGGAATGACGGCGCTCACTTGTTTCTCGTCGATGGCCGCAGGCAAGTCTATAAGAAAGAGCAGGCTCGAAGCAGACGGGATAGAAAGTGCGGCCGACATTGTCGTGACACCGGATTCTTTGATGAGATCCTTGATGGCAGCGGAGAGCTTGTCGACGGCAAGATTGGTCACGGCGCCGACGTCGGTGCCGCCGTACGAGCCGAGGGCGAGGGCGCCGTATGTCTCAAGAATGGCCTTGCCGCCCTTCTTCTTCAGCTGAACAACCTTGATCGATGAGGTACCGATATCTACGCCGATAATGCTCGTTCCGGGGCCTTTGCTGGCCGACGAGGACGAGTGGAGCATGCCTGTTGCGGCGTCTATTATTTTTCTAAACGGATTGTCCATGGCGATAAAAGTGATTCCAGTATACCATATTTAGCGTAATGGAAAGAAAGCACTTCGCCCAAATCCGTGAGTATGTCCTCGACATCCTCTTCCCCGCTCGTTGTATCGCCTGCGGGAAAAGC
>CALRHN010000009.1:0-5781 GCA_943359425.1 Candidatus Nomurabacteria bacterium
ACATTGTCTGTTGTGATGTCTTTGAGATTGATCTTCTCACCAAGCGATTGTTCAGTGGCGATCTGTGTCAGATCAACTACCGGAGCAGTAATATCGGTAAGCGTCGCACCAGTTGTCACCGTGCGTTCGGGTGTACCGTCGCCGTTCGTATCAATATCGACGGTTACTCCTTGTCCGCCCTGAGCAAGAACTGTTTCGTCCACATGATAGGTGTGAATCTCTCCGTCAGTAATCGGAATGTCTGTAGCCTGGAAAACAACCTGACTATCTCCTCCATTCGCACTACTCATACCGAAACCGTAACTGGAGCCACTGCCATCACCTACAACTTTATACGTATACGTATCGTTCGGGAAAAGAAGAAGAACAGATTCTGAATCTGCATCGTAATACGAGTTAGGAATTGCATCTATCTCTTGCGTATTTATAACTCCAGTGACATTACCAAGAGAATCTGTGACAGATAATTGAACAGGGCTCAAAACTTTAATCTCTTTTCGGTGATCATTAGCAACCGCAAGCTTCTCAATGAGTTGATCTGCGTCATTGTATGAATGATTGGAGAAATAGGTAGCAAGTGCCCCGAGCTTCTGTGAAATAGATTTTAGATACTGAACCGATGGATCAAGGGTTGCGCCATTGTATCCCCAAACGGCCTTAATATTTCGGAGATCAGTACAGGAAAATGTCAGTCCGCCGACAATTACCGAGCCTGTGCATGGATTCTGATAGACATGGCCGTATTTACTGCGCAAGATACCAAGGCCATCTTTGATATTTGCATAAATCGATTGAACAGTATTTGCATACTGCTTGTAAAGCGGGTTTGAGTTGATGTGATTGTAATTATCGTACGGTTTTGCCTGGCTATTGTATGTGTCTGTGTGTTGGTAGCATTTCTTGTAGTTTGCTGAACCTATTTCATCGCATTTGCTGAGAGTGACATCGCTCAAGATACCGCGCGGGTCGTTGGCATTGTTTAAAAAAGTGTGCCCCGGTGCTTCATTTTTATGAGCATCGAATGTTACTTGACTGATACCATGGCCATAATCAAACGAGACGGATTCATTGTTAAAATTCGGACCGTCTTCTTGAGCAAGGATGGCGAGCGAAAGTTCTTCAGGGAAACTAGCCTGAGAAAGTGTTGAAATATTCAGAGCGTGATCATCAGCATTGTAGAGAGACTTTGTGGTATTCGTATTCGTGAAATAATTATGGACTGAATCAAGGATGGATTGTTTACGAGCATTCTTTTGATTATTCCCGTTACCATCTATATGTGTCGCAGATGTGTTCTGGTATTCGGTTTGTTTCGTTGAATCATACGGCAAACGTGTCGCCGCTCCACTCGGAGATCCCGCGATCATCCACATCGTCGTATTATCGGTCGGATCCTGAACTTGATACCAACGAAAACCGTCAGCAACAACCGGCTGGCCATTCGTATCAGTCTTTGCGACGATATAGACGATCCAATCATTTGGAAGTGTTTTCACAAGTACACCACTAGCGCTCGGCGTTTCGCGAAGGTTGGTAAATGGAGAAAACCCTGTGATTTTGGCATAGTAATGAGCGGGTGTTTGTGGAAGCGGGCCAGTAGTGAGCCAAGGTGTAAAATCGGGGATTGGGCCACCATCATTATTGATTGTGTCCCCTAATCCTGTAGGATTTGTTGTTGCATTATAAGGGCCAGTTGAATCACCCCACCAGTTGTTTTCCAAATTCAATGGGCTAGACCAATAAACTTGAGCTCCATAGCCAGTATTCGCGTAGATAAAATTATTTGCAAAAGAAAGTGTGGGGACAGTATTCAATGAACTGTTAGAGTACATCGCAAGCCCGGTCTGATTTTGCGTCAAGGTTGTGTCACTCACAGTTACAGTTGGTGGACCTTGTTCTTCGTCGTTATACGCAACAATACCAGCAGCGGAGAAGTCAGAAATAGTGCTGTGGGTGAGCGTGAGTGTACTATGTTGATACACACCGATGCCCTGAGATCCAATAGATCCCCTAGTGCCATGTTGCAGAGTTAAGTGATCGGCAGAAAAAATAGAGTTCTGATATATTCCCACTCCGTCACCATTTATTACGTGACTAATTGAAGAGTTATCAAGAATCAAGGAACTTCCTTGGTAGAGGCCTATAGCATCATGAGCTATATTATTTATAGAAGCGTCCGATATTGTAGCAATACTTCCACCGTACAAACCAATTGCATTACCACCTACAGTGTCCATGTTTATACTATCAGCAACTAAGTGACTACTACCATAGAGTCCAATTGCATCTCCTAAAATATTATTAAATACCAGATGGGAAACACCTAGAGATGAACCGGAATAGAGCTGCAAACCCCCTGAATTTGAGAAATTAAGATTTGAAACTGACAAGGCCGAGGAGTGAGACAAAAAATTTGATCCGCTAGAAAAGTTTATGAAAGAAAGCGAACTATCATTATTTGCGTTAAATAAATCCAGGTAAGAGTTATTAAACGTAACTGGGTGAGCAGTATTACCATTAGCAACCAAATGGCCGAGAACACTAACTCCTTGACCATTTACAACAACTCCGGGATTTATTGTAAGTGTGACCCCTTCTATAACAGTAATCGGTGTTGTAACTAAATAAGGACTGCCCGCTAAACTCCAAGCGGTGTCGGTAGAAATATCACCATTTACATTAGTCGCCGCACTAACACGAGAAATGGGAGCTAATAAAATTAGAAATAAAAAGGAGAAACAAAAAATCGCGAAACGACTTTTGAATACTTTCATGTTCCCTAATTCTAGCAAGGTTTACACAAAAAACCAGCCAACTGGGGAAAACTATTGAGTCTCTTTCCAAGAAGTCACACTATAAGAACCTGAGGGGCCGCTTGAGAAATTGAGGTTTGCGAGCCCAGATTCATATGTTATATCAGAATTCCCACCGAGTACCATCTTGTAAGCAGTCACCTCCTTCACATGGGAACCACCTCCAAGAGTAACAGTACCGTTTGGTGCGTATATTATAACGGCCCCCGCATTACCAGTGATACTTGCTGCTGAAGCAGAAGAACTATTTGTGATCATTAGAAAATAACTGCCTGCTGTACCTGACCCATTCGCACTACCGCCACTAGAAATACTAATGGTGCCATCGACGACAATCACTCCATCGTTTGTTCCATAACTCGACGCGAGGTTAAGATGCCCTGGAGTAAGATCAAGGTTCCCTGTCACCCAGAGTGTGCCCGTAACAGTAAGAGTAGTATTACTGCTAACAGTAAGATTGCCGACGATTTTTTTCGGCCCAATACTGGAACCAGGCGAACTCACACTGTAGTTCCCGTTTATAATACCTCCTGCAGTCGCTTCATCCTCCCAACTTTGAATATTTGCATCGGAAATAGGAAAGCTCGTATAGGTTGGATCTGACTGAGAACTGCAAGATTTGTTATTCCCCGTTCCAGAAACACAGTAGATGTTGCCTGTGGCAGAAACGTAATTTACTGTATGAGCTTGCGCCGTCCCAGAAACAGTGCCCACTGGAAGTTTGTTATTTACATCACTCCCGATAATTGATCCATTAATACCCCCAAGATACACGGAAAAATAATAATCTAACCCCGATGGTGTCGTATTGTTCCAAGTACCCCCCTGCTGTCCGATCTTACCGAGACCATTTGCATAGCCGCCGGAGGAAGCGCCGATAATGTAATAATTAGAACTAGAAGTTGCGGCGTCAACAACAAGCCAATATGTTGTTCCTGTAACAAGAACCGGATTTGTAGTCATTGCAATATCAATCCAGCCATATGAAGTGGCTACTGACGCCGCAGAAAGCGTACCGCTCGCGAGCACTGTTGTACTCGGGCTGCCGCTTGAATCACTCACAATCTTTACGGTCGCATTTGCTGGACTGCCCGTTTTCTTTATATACAATTGGACTTTATTGAGCGGACTTCCATCAATAGAAATCTGAAAGCTTTGCGCGATATCTTGTGTAGCAGTAGCATTGCCGAACGTAACATTGTTCGCTGGGGTACCGGAACCATTCGTTTGATCAGCAGTGAGTGCAGGGCTATTCGCAGAAATCGCCGTTCCAGAAATAGAATTATCACCATTACTACTTGCCGTAATGGGTCCATTAGAGTAAACATTTCCTATTACTTTCCCGTCGGGAATACTTAGTCCACCTGTTCCGACCTGTACGCCATAATTAAAAGACGCTCCAGTACCCGCAGTGACTTTGACATCCACTCGACGACTATATGTTGAAACAGCTCCCAAGGTTTGTATTTCTTTCTGCCCACCGCCGAGGTCGGTGAGCGTTGTTGTCGCAGATGACGTGCCGAGAACGAGCGTTTCCGTACTGCTCGTCTGTTTGGAATGTTTGAGACGATAAATAATGTCTTCGACGCCGCTCTCGGCAGTGAAGTAACTCTGCTTCGACGTCGCAAGAGTGCTCGACGACTGGAATTCGCGAGCGAGCGGGAGCGCGAGGCCGAGAACGATGGCGAGCGAGGCGAAGAGGAAGAAGATGACCGATATCATCATGGCCGCACCGGCTTGTTTGTTTTGTAATTTGGAATTTGGAGTTTTCATATTAGTATCCTCCGCGCAGTATTATCGTGTCATAAAAATTCTGCGCCGGCGATGACGTGTTCTTCGCGTCCTGGATCGTGAGCTCGACTTTGACCGCGCTGCCGCTCGTCGTCGTGATGGACCGGAAGATGAGGCTCGTGACATTCACATTCCCGCTCGTGAGGTCACCGGTGAGCGTGCCGTTCTCTGTCAATTGCAATACTTGGCTCGCTACAGAGAATTTCACCGTCTTCGCCGCACCGTTCGAGTCGAGTGTATTGAGCTGTAGAATGCCGGGACTGCTGTTGAATGTACTGTTGGAGTTGTCGACAGAGAGAGCTCCGCGAATCTCGCGCGAGATACGCTCCATCGCACTGTTGCCCGCATCGAGCATGTAATGGTTGCTCCGCGTCGCGGCGAAAGATTTCGTCGTGACGATGAGAGCGTTCATGACGGTGACCGTGAGGAAGGCAAAGATGACGATATACACGAGCACTTCGATGAGTGTCGTCCCGCGATTCTTTGATTTGTGAAAATGAGTATGCATGTTAGCTAAAGATGTCGGCAATATAGAGCGATAATGTTTTCGTCGCCGTTGTACTGCCGTCAGGCCACGAAACGGTCTCGGTAACGAGCCGTGTTCCCGTATCCGCAGTGCCACCGGAAGAAGTTATGTCGTCGTTCGAGTCGCGATTTACCGCGGAGAAAACGATGGTGCGGGTAAAAATGCCGATGGTGGAAACCGTCGTCGAAAGCGACCACGTACCGCCGGAGTACGACAGATAGTACGTCGTGCCGTTCGTGAGTCCGGAAATATTTGACCAGGCATTGTCGCGGATGATCTTCACCGCTTCGGCGCCTTCTTCGACGAGATAGCTCGCCTCCGACGCATTGAGCGAACGACGGCTCATCTTGATCGAACTCTGCGCGATTGTTGCCACAGAGAGGAGCGTTACGGTAATGATACTCGTCGCGACAAGTATTTCGACGAGGGCGAATCCTGATATATTTTTTTTAGGAAATGTTTTCATATTAGCTTCCGCTAACGAGTCCTGTCTTTGTGATCGTTATCACTTTCTGCGTCGATGAACTCGCAACGAGAGAGAGCGTGAGCGTGCCGTTCTCGCTTGTCGTTCCGGTGAGACGATCGAAGGTCACATTCACGGCACCTCCGGCGAGACTGATCGATGAGAGCGTGACCTTACTATCAAATGTT
>CALRHN010000009.1:5791-17274 GCA_943359425.1 Candidatus Nomurabacteria bacterium
GGTGAATGTGCTGCCGGTGAAAAGTACGGCCCGTGTCGACTCGAAATGCACACTGTAGACCGAAAGATTATCGGAAGCGAGCGTGCGGGAATAGGCTTTGTTGAGGAGCGAGACGACTTCTTCTTCGCTGTTCTTGAGAACTTGGGCGCTTTGAAACGATGAGAAAGAATTCCACACGATACCGGAGAGGATACCGATGATGACGACCGTGATGATGACTTGCAGGATGAGGGCCCCTTTGTTTTGTGTAGCGTAGGTCATGGATTATTTGATCGAATTGAGGAGCGAATACATCGGAGTGAGCATGGAAATGGCGAAGAATCCGACCGCTGCGCCGATGAATATCATGAGCACCGGTTCGATGATGGTAGAGAGATCTTTCGTTTTTTGGTCGACTTCAGTTTCATAAAATGTCGCAATATCGGAAAACATAGAAACGACATTGCCCGTTTCTTCGCCGACTTCCACCATTTCCCCTACCATAACCGGATAGAGATTCGTATGCGCCTTGAATACCGTCGACATAGGCACGCCTTTCTCGACAGAAGCGATAGCTTCATCAATGACTGCTTTATAATACGGATTCTGAAGGACGTTCTTCGTGATCGCGAGCGCCTTCGTCACCGCGACACCGGATGAGAGGAGTGAAGCGAGCGTACGAGATGTGCGTGCACTCTCGACTTCCTTCGCAATATTTCCGATAACAGGAAGTTTCAAGATGACGAGAGAGATGAAACGGGAGAATCGCGGCAAGCGGAGCAGGAATCTGAAACCGACGATAAGGGCACCGACAATGCCGAAGAAGAGAAGCGTATGATGCTGCAAGAAATCGGAAACAGAGACCACAAACTGCGTCGACGCCGGCAATGTCGCGCCGATATCCATGAATGTTTTCGTCAGCGTCGGCACGACGAAGATGAGCATGAGCACTCCAATGAGGAGAATGGCGGAGAGAATGATACCGGGATACATGAGCGCGCCCTTGATCTTCTTGTTGAGATTGTAGGATTTCTCGAGAATGATGCCCACTTCTTTCAGCGAGCTCGGGAGAGAGCCCGATTCTTCTCCGGCGGCCACCATGGACACGAAGAGCGGAGAGAATACTTTCGGGAATTTCTCCATGGCGGACGAGAGCGTTCCTCCGGCATTGATGTCTTTGAGGAGCGAGACGATGACTTCTTTGAATTTCTTATTCTTCGTCTGCTTGCCGAGGACTTCGAGAGCGCGATAGAGCGAAAGGCCGGCCGAAAGCATTCCCGAGAGATTGCGCGTAAAAACTATTTTCTGCGAGAGCTTGATGCGGCCCAAGATATTATCGATGAAGGCAAGATTTATCTTGCCATGTTCCTTGAATTCTTTCGTCTCGAGAGGCAAGAGTCCATCCTCGCGGAGTTTGCGCGCAAGCGCGAAACGATCCGGTGCCTCAAGGACGCCTTCGACTATTTTCTTTTCCTTATTCTGTGCTTTGTATTTGAATTGCATGAGTGAACTATTCCGAGACAACGCGGAGCACTTCTTCCATCGTCGTCAGGCCCTGCACGGCAAGAAAGATTCCGTCCTCGAGCATAGTCATCATTCCTTCGGACTTGGCCTGTTTTTCGATCGCATCTTGCGGAGCACCTTTCAAGATGAGTTCTTTAATCGTCGGAGTGACTTTGAGGACTTCGTGAATGCCGAGACGACCGCTGTAGCCGTCTTCGCTCTCCTCGCTCTTCTTCGCGCGATAGAACGGAATAGTTTTCCATGTCGCATCCGCACCGACGATCTTTTCCTCTTTCAGGAATCCGAGCACGCGTTCGAGATCAACGCTTTTGCCGAGAACGTCGAGCTCCGATGCGCTCGGGGTATATTTTTCTTTCGCATTCGTGAGACGGCGAACGAGACGCTGACCGATGACAGTTTTAACCGTCGAGACGATGAGAAATGATTCCGCTCCCATATCGATCATGCGCGGAATGGCTCCCGCCGCCGAGTTCGTGTGGATAGTCGAGAGCACGAGGTGCCCGGTGAGCGCGGCATTGATGGCAAGTCCCACTGTTTCCGTATCGCGGATCTCTCCCACCATGATGATATCCGGATCCTGACGCAGAAGCGTGCGCAGTCCGTTGGCAAATGTGAGTCCGATCTCGGATTTCACCTGCGTCTGATTGATGCGCGCCATCTGATATTCGATCGGATCTTCGACAGTGGAGATATTCACATCGGGTGTGTTGAGGAGGTCGAGCACGGTATAGAGCGTCGTCGTCTTACCGGAGCCCGTCGGACCGGAGGCGAGGATCATTCCTGTTTTCTGCTTCATGGATTCGTGAATGCGCTCGAGCGCGGTACCGTGAAAACCAAGACCTTCGAGCGAGAATCCATGCGAACTTTCTTTGAGAACGCGGATGACCGTCTTCTCTCCGAAATACGTGGGTAATGTCGACACACGGAATGAAACGCGCTGTTCGCCTTCGGTGATCTTGAATCGTCCATCCTGCGGGAGACGCTTCTCGTCGAGTTTTAGGTTGGAGAGAACTTTGATGCGCGCCACGATGCCGGGCGCGGAGTCTTTCGGCAGAGTCATGGCATCATGAAGGATTCCGTCGATGCGATACCGGACAACGAGAGATTCTTCGCCAGGCTCGATATGGATGTCGGATGCGTTCTGCAGGATGGCATGCGAGATGAGTGTGTCGACGATTTTCACGATCGGAAGATCTTCGGCGAGCGCTTTCAACTCTTTCTCTGTTGCCGGAGCACCGTCGGCATTTTCCGCAATCGTTTTGAGCGAGGCGGATTCTTTCTGAATGATCTTGTCGAAGTCAGCCTTCAGACTCTGTTTGTACTGGGCGAGCGCAGCCTTGATCGAGGCAACATCCGTGAGGCGCGGCAGAACTTTGAGCTCGACTTTTTTCTTGATGAAGTCGATGACGGGCAGATCGTCCACATCGAGCATGGCGACTTCGAGTTCCTTGCCGTTCTTCTTGTAGGAGATGATATTGTGCGTACGCGCGATCGGTTCAGGGATGAGAGAGAGTACGGCAAAATCGATCTTCTCGCCGACGAGGGAGAGAAATGGAATGCCGAGCACGTATGCCTCGATACGACGGAGGTCATCTTCTTTTATCTTTCCGGAAGAGACGAGCACATCGCCCAAATTCGTATCGCGAGCCTTCGCATCTTTCACCGCTGCGGCAATGTCAGCCTTGCCCACAAGACCGCTCTCCGTGATAAATTTTTTCAGCTGATCAGCCGGAACTTGCATCCGTAAAGTATATCATGAAAAATACCGCTCCGACGCGAATCGGAGCGATATTTTTCATCATTGAGAGAAATTTTCACTTACCAAGCCACCTGCGCTTGCCCGGGCTGTCCGGATGTTCCGGAAACAGCGGTATTCCAGTGATTGGCCGTATTTCCACCACCCTGTCCACCGCTACCGCCGAGGCCGATACCTGGTTGAGTCACGCAAGATCCGCCGACAACGCTGTTCTGGTTGCCCGGCTGGACATGCACGATCTGGCCATGAGATGCATCGTTGACGAGTCCGGGACCGCCATCATCATAACTGGCGCCCTGGCCAAACGTTTCATATTGAGGAGAAGGTACGTTCGGATAATTGGCGAGGTTATCTTGATAGCTATGTGCACCGTATCCATCGTTGCATGCGAGCAAGTTATTGTATCCGCCCCAGCCATTGACCGGAGTAGCACTGATGTCATTGACAGGTCCACCACCGGCACCCGGAAGACCTCCTGAGAGCGTGACGTTCAGTCCCGGTCCAGAGAGTGTTGTCGAACCACCTTGGCTTCCCGGTTCTCCTCCGAGGCCTCCATTGCTTCCACTACCGCTACCTCCGTTAGGTGCTTCGGGTCCCCAGAGACCGCCAGCTCCGACAGTCACAGTATATGCCTGTCCGGGAGTCGCACTGATGGTCGTCTGCGTATATTTTCCGCCGGCGCCGGCACCGCCGCCTTGACCGCGATAATACGGACCGCCGATAGGACGATATCCGTTTTGTCCGCCACCGCCACCGCCACCCGCTGACCATGCATCCCAAGTAAGAGATGTGACATCGGCAGGCACCGTGAATGTGTACGGACCGCTACCGCCGACATAGTTATAGAGTACTTTGCCATGTATGACGAAGCTGACGCTCGCTGTAGCCGATTGTCCTGTCGCCGAATTCTGACACGTCGTGGTCAGTGTCGTCGTCTCCCAGTGTCCGAGAACGAATGAAGCAGTGTTATTGACGATACCGGAGGATTGGCTATTCCATGAAGCGAGCGCGGGGCTCGAAGTGTATGTACAACTCGTGACATTTGTAGTAGCCAAAGTCACCCAGATGCGACGATCAGGATTTGCATTGTCAGTACTGTTGATAGAGGTAACAACTGTCGTGCCCGTAGGCGCAGTGATAGATTTCGGACTTGTCGCCGTATACGGATCACCGGAATCGAGTGCTGAAGTGAGCGTCACTGTCGGAGCAGGTGGGGTTGGCGGCGTCGGGATAACACATGTGGTGAGCGTGCCATTACTCGTTGCGCAGAGATATGCAGTCGGAGTCGACTGAAGTGTATTTACAAAAATATCTCCCCATACCGTCATATCTGCATTCGCATTTGAGAGCCCCACTTGCACTTGCTTATTCCCGTTATTATTTGCATCAAAAGCAAGCTTTGTTACACCTTCTACAGAAAGAACATCGGTCGCAAGAGTACCAGTGACATGCAGAACTTCGGATCCTGAAGGTAATACGTTCGTCCCAACGGATAAGTGCCCGCTCTTGGCTTGCGCTGTTGCGCTGATATTTATAGGCGCAGGGGCATTGTTTGCGGCAGGTGTTCCGCTCGGACCGAATGCAGAGAGGATTCCGACACCGAGTCCGAGCGTCGTGCCGAGAGCGAGTATTTTTGCGAGATTTAAAAAGTAATGTTTCATATTAATTGATGGTGAGAGTCGCCGTATCATAGACTCCGCTACAGATGAGTGTAAATGTCGTTGTCGCAGAAACAGTCGATACTCCCTGCGATCCGCTATTTTGCTTCGTTCCGGTCCATTGAGGGTTGGCAGGGTTTGAAAAGACAGTGCAATTATTCGCAGTGCCGTCCCCGTTGCCCGAGGTCCATGTCAAAGTCGGAGCAACAGGCCCCACATGCGAAACCGGAGAAACGGTCAGATTGGCAAAAGGGCATCCGATAAATTTTCCTGCGCCGTTCACACAGACTCCTCCGGGAAGAAGGCTCGTAGTCCCATGCTTGTCGAAAATATGTCCGTATACAGTGAGGTCGCTCTGGCTTGAATTACTATGCTGGCCAATCTCTACGGGACCGATAGCGCTCGAGAGGCTTGATCCATACCATACGGAGAGCGTATCGGCATAAATATCTCCGCCATCAACTCTGACTGTCTGGATTGGTGTACCCGAAGCAGCATTACCGACAGTGAGACGTCCGGCCTTGGCCTGACCCTGCGCCGTTATCGTTATCGGGAGAGAGACGTTCGGATTCGTTCCAGGAGGAGTCGTCGGATAGGCGATGACATAGCCCATACCGACACCGAGAATGATGCCGAGGACAGTGATCTTTGATATGGTAGTAATTTTATTTTTCATGAGATTTACAGTCCTCCTTGCTGTTGATTGCCTCCCGACCCGTTGCCGTTACAGAGATAGAGTACGCCGGTAGCATCAGTGCATACTTTCTGCGGAGTTGCATATGAATGAGAGAGCGTTGAGATACGCACTGTCGAAGGAGCAAGTGGCATGGGCTGAACTATGAGATTCGAAGTGCCCGAACCGCCAAAAATGCCTATGGCAAGCGGCCCGACAAATGTCGTATTTCCATCGACATGCAAACTGAATGCCGAAGTGAGCAGCGGACATCCTTCATCGACTTGCCCGTTGCTGTTGTTATCGACTCCGTCGCATGCTTCGCCCGGCGTCGTACCGGTAGTTCTCTCGACAGAGAGCGTCGTCGCTCCAGAATATGTCGCATTGCCGATTGTGAGTCCGCCAATCTTCGCTTCATTCGCAGGTCCTGTCGTTACGGGTCCGCCATCATTGCACAGCGGAGGATTACATGAAGGTGCCGTCCATGCGTGCGCGACGCCCATGCCGAGCGCGATCGACAGAGCGACTACGATGATCGAGAATGATTGTATGTATTCTTGTGTGGAAATTTTCTTCATAAATAATTTTAAAACTCTTCGAAGACCGGAGGTGTATTCCCTCCACCACCACCACCACCGCAACCGCCGACCTGTATTGTCTGAGGAGAACTCGCGATCGGCGAACCTCCTGTCGTCGTACAGTTAAGAGTATAACTCGTTGTCGCTCCCGGCGAAAGAGGCTGTGTCGAATTCGAAGTCCCCGAGTTCACAGAACCAGAGAGTGGTGTGAGCGAATTCGTTGTGAGATTCTTGAGACTGCAGCTTCCGCTCTGAACACCGGATGCCATCCAGGAGAGAACTGCTGATGATCCGCTTGCAATACATGCCCCGCCGGAGAGACTGACCGGCGAATACGTATTCACAGAGACCGATGACGTCGCCTGTCCGCTTCCGCTCGCATCGGTACACGTGATCGAATAGGTTACCGGAGTATTTACGGTGACCGAAGAACCGGGAGACGTGTTGTTCACCGGAACGCTTGCTCCGCCCCATGATGCCGATGCCGTACACGTCATCGCATTTGTCGATGTCCAGGTGAGTGTGTGCGATGTTCCGGCGACGACTGTTGCAGGCGAAGTCGAAGAGTCGAAGTAGAGCGTCACGGTCGGCAGATATGAACACGACCCTGATTGGTTGTAGTTAGTTGCCGCTGGATCATTACAGGTCGTATTCGGGAGAACATCGACGGCGACATTCGTCGTGCATGACGGACCGACGCCGTCTGCAGTGACCAAGACATTGTAGTTGCCCTGATTGATTCCGGATGGAGTGATCGTGAGTATAGATGATTGCGCGTACGGATTCGAGATCATCGTCGGACTGAACGAAGCAGAGAGTGCCTGATCGCTCGGGATGGCGTTGAAATTCGCCACGTAATTGTATCCGTTTGCCGGAGTGAGCGTGATGGAAGACTGGACTGGAGCGGGCGCATTCGAGTCGATCGTCACCGTCGCTGGATTTGCAACAAGACTGCAAGAAGGTGCGCCGACAACGGTAACTGTTGCGGTCGCAGTGACTGTTGTCCCAGAAAATGATCCCGCTCCTATACAACTGATAGTCTGCGTATGCGTTGCGATGAGCGGCTGACTCGTATAGCTACCGCCGACAGTTCCCGGTGATGCGGGAGCACCAGGAACCTGATCTCCAGGATCCCAACTACATGACGAAACATTGCCCGATGTCCAGGTCAATACTGATGTAGCATTCGGTGTAACTGATGTCGGACTCGCACTGAGCGTGACGTACGGCGCAGGCGAATTTATTGCTACAGTCGCAGCGGCGGTGACCGTCGTTCCGGCGAATGATCCGAGTCCTGTACAACTGATAGTCTGTGTATGTGTTGCAGTGAGCGGCTGACTTGTGTAATTGCCGCCGGTGATACCCGGAGATGCAGGAGCACCGGGAATCGAGTCGCCGGCAACCCAACTACATGCCGCTACGTTTCCTGACGTCCATGTCAGTGTCGATGTTCCGCTCGAGAGCACTGATGTGGGATTTGCTGTGAGTGTGACGAACGGCGCAGTCGAATTTATCCCGACAGTAACGGAATCACTCGCGTTGACGAATCCAGTAAGCGGCGTACACGTGATTGCGAATGTACGATTGTTCGGAGCGAGTGTGAGCGGCTGACTCGTGAAAGATCCGGAGACTCCCAAGTTCGTCGAAGTATACCCTACCCATGTGCCCGTGTTCGTCGCCGTCGTAACGAAACAGGTTCCCGCGCCGGTCGAGGTCCAAGATATGACTGACGTTTGGTTCGGAGGAACTCCGGAAGGATTCGCCGTGACGACATCGACAGTCACCGGCACTATCAATATGTGCATACTATATGACTGCACCCATCCGACAACCGTACTGCCCCAGGCATATCCCGTGATATTTCCTGTTGTCATGTTTGTTGTGAGCGCATAGTTCGAAGTTCCGCAGGTATTTCCATTTGAACAATTGAGGCTGATGAATCCATCCCAGCCGCCATTCTGTGCCGCAGTCGTGAGTGATCCTGAACAACCGCTCGCGAACACCGAGCAGGCGCGAGCCCATCCCGTGAGAGCGCCGTATGTCGGTGATTGCGGATTGCCATTTATTTTCGCCTGACAAGTACCGACAGGACATCCGGATGTTGCACTCGCATTGAAACTGATCCAACCAATGTTGTCGCTCCACGAATATCCAGAGAGATTGCCCGTCGTGTAGTCGACGTTCACGCCATATGTCGAAGATGCGCAGACATTGCCACCCGACGTTCCGCCTTCGGTACAGTTCGTGCTGATCCACCCGACACCGTCGCTCCATGCCCATCCATTCATATGATCGGACGTACTCGCACGCGCAGGCATCGCGCAAGCGAACATCCCGACAAGGATGATGAAAAATGAAAATGTGAGAATAATGGATCGCTTGAACATTATTTTTTCTTCGTTTGCGTTTCGGACGCTTTGAGCGATTTCAAGACTTCATCTTTTGTTGACTGACTGATCGAAACATTCTGCGCGGATTGTATGAGCGCCGATTCGACGGCGTGCAACGTGTCTGCGGCTTTTTTCTCTTCTCGAGCCTTCTTGCTTCCTACCAAGAAAAACACACCGATAGCGACGACGGCCAGCGTGGCAAGTACGGCAAGAACCCGGCGGCGAGCATGTTTTTGATGGGTGGCCGAATCACGAGAAAGGGGGTTTTGCACAGGGGGAGTGTTTGTTGGAGTAGGGAAAGTATCCATAATCTATAAAGCTATTGTAGCATAGGCCGGTTGTGGCAGTACATATATAGTATACCTTCTGTGGATAACTCCCTTGGCAGATAGGCCATATTGTGGTTTAATTTGTATGAGTGCGTATTCTGTGTCCTAATATATGGGACTTCCCGCTTCGTATCTCTTTAAAAAGTTCACAATTTTCACGTAAAACCATAAATCATCTCATGAAAAAGATTCTTACAGCGCTATTTATAGTGCTCTACTTCAGCGATGTTGTTTCAGCTCAATCGACCTGGACCAACCTCATCCCTGCCGGGGAAGTAAACGGCACAATAACTGATATATGCATAACCGGCGATACGGCAAGTTTCGTTGGTGGCAATATCACACACACAGGTACTTATGCAGCCCATAATTTTGGCCAGTATGTTGCTGGTCATGGATGGGTCAATCCTGGTGTTGGACCACCAGGGACAGTTGCCTATGACATCTATTATGATTCGGTAACAAATGCTTTCTATGCAACAACAGACGAAGGATTCTTCGAGTGTCGCTCAGACAAGAGTTGGCAGAAGATTATCGGCTGGATTGATGCTTGTGTAGGATGTCCCAATTCCATGTTTATTAACAAGTTTGGAAACGAACTTGTGATTAGTGGAACTTGTGACTCTGTTGAACAAAGCGGTGTTTGGTATTCGATACCTCATGTTATTGCTTATGACCTTGTATCCGACACGCTTGTTATCCCCGCTCCTTGCCAGATCACAGGATTTGGCTCGGTAACCAGCACAGTAGTTTGGAATAACACCATCAACCTGTTTTACGCAGGCACAAGCGTGGTATATCACTACCGTATTGCAACTTGGGATGGCCAAGCAAACCATTCATTTGTACAACTCCCTCAATCGATATGGGGTCCGTACACAGACGAAGCCGCTGCTTACGCTGTCGCCTGCGACACGTTCGGTATCATCTACAGAGAAGATATGTCTGGACCTGGGGTTGGCGGATTGAATGAAAACCTCATGCTTTATGATGGAACTACGACGCTGTTTAACTTCGGAGTAGTTTCCTTCAATGGAGGTCCTTGGTATCATGACGGCAAAGTATTTGTCAGCTTATCGACATCACCTCCGGAGATACTCCCCGGAATGACAACTACTACTGCCTTGGTATCCATTGACCTTACAACCCATGAGATGGTTAACCTTGACCCTAACGCTCAATTGATTACCGGCCCCAATGTTCTGGCATTCTTCCCCGACGGAAGAATGGTTGCCGCTAATCCTGGCTTCTCCATTTATGGACCGAACACTGGCATATCTTCTGTCACTGCATCACCGATACACATTTTCCCTAATCCTGTGACGGATTTTATATCCGTTTCTGGCATCGAAGATGCTGCCGGTGACATCACTGATTTGTCTGGAAGAGTTGTTAGAACTTTTTCATCTTCAACGATAGACCTTATGGATCTTGTTCCCGGAATTTACTTCATCAGAATTCAAAATGATGGAAAAAATTTCGTTGGCAAGGTTGTCAAACAATAATGTAGTGAATAGTTAATTTTCATTTTGAAAAGGGGCTGAACAATCGTTCAGCTTCTTTTTTTACCCAATTGTTGACTTTTAGCCCTCATTGGGGTATGATATAGGGAGTAAGTCGGTCTCGAACCCGACTTTTTTTAATAAAAATTTAATAAAAGGCTTGTCTTTTCTCGTAAGAACCGACAGCCAACAACTCAATATGTTAGACCTCAAAACATTGAAATCCGCGCTTGAACAGCTCGAGACCGAGCGCCGAATTCCAAAAGAAAAAATAATCGACGCCATCGAACAAGCCCTCGCCGCCGCGTACAAGAAAGATTACGGCAAGAAAGGCCAGATCATCCGCGCCCATCTCGACCTCGACACCGGCAAGACAGAATTCTATCAGGTAAAGATAGTGGTTGATGACTCGACCGTGCGCATGGTTCCCGAAGGCGAAGAAGACACCGAAGTTCTCGAAGAAGGCGATGAACGCGTCCGCTTCAATTCCGAACATCACATCCTCCTCGAAGACGCAAAGAAGATCAAGAGAGATAGCGCCCTCGAAGAAGAAATAATTTTCCCTCTCGAAACGAAAGAAGATTACGGCCGTATCGCCGCACAGACTGCGAAGCAGGTCATCATCCAGCGCATCCGTGAAGCGGAGCGCACTGCCATCATTGATGAATACGGCGGCAAAGAAGGCGACATCGTTTCCGGTATCGTCCAGAAAGTCGAACGTGGCAATGTCTACGTCGACTTCAACCGCGCGACCGGCATCATTCCGGCCGACGAACAGATCCCGGGCGAATATTACCGCCGCGGCGAACGCATCCGCAGTTATCTCTACGACGTCGAAGAAACTCCGCGCGGCATCAACCTCCGTCTCTCACGCACCCATCCGAAATTCATCGAGAAACTTTTCGCTCTCGAAGCTCCTGAAATAGCATCGGGCACTGTCGAGATCAAGGCCATCGCCCGCGAAGCGGGATCACGATCGAAGATCGCCGTCGCGTCAAATGACGAACACGTAGATCCGGTCGGTTCATGCGTCGGACAGAAAGGTATTCGCGTCACGACCGTCATGAGCGAACTCGGCGCAGAAAAAATAGATA
>CALRHN010000010.1 GCA_943359425.1 Candidatus Nomurabacteria bacterium
CACGAATGTCTTGGACGTATGGATCGTCTCGCGCTTGAATCAACTCATCACCGAAGTCACAAAAGGCATGGAAGCATACGATATGGCGGAAGCGACGCGCCCGCTCGACCTTTTCGTTGATGATCTTTCCACGTGGTACTTGCGTCGTTCACGCGAACGGATCAAGGACGGCGATGCCGAGGCAAAACAGACTTTATATTTCGTACTGAAAACGCTCGCACGGGTCATGGCACCGTTTACGCCTTTTGTCGCCGAAGATGTCTGGCAACAGCTCAAGAGTGACGGCGAAGAGGAAAGCATTCACCTCGCCCTATGGCCAAAGGCAGGCACTGTCGATACAGAAGCTCTCGAGCCGATGCAACTTGCCCGCGATTTTTGTGCAGTGGGGAACGCTTTGCGCAAGAAGTCCGGCATTCCCGTCCGCCAGCCGCTCGCAACGCTCTTCATCACCGAAGATATTTCCGATGTGTACAAAGAAATAATCAAAGACGAACTCAACGTGAAAGGAGTCGAGAAAGGTCCAGTGATCTTGTTCGATGAACGCATTACTCCCGAACTCAAGAGGGAAGGCGACTACCGCGAACTCGTCCGTGCCGTACAGGATGCTCGCAAGGCCGCCGGTCTCACGCCGTCCGACACGATCGTACTCACGCTTCCCGAAACTGCGCGCGAAACTGTTGCAGGATTCGAAACGGACATGAAGAAAACGGTTCTCGCGAAAGACATACTTTTCGGCGGCGAAATAAAAGTAGAGAAACAATAATGCAGAAGAAACTCGTCATATTCGATTTCGACGGCGTGCTCGTGGATACGCTCGAGGCGTGCTTCTCCATTGCGAGTAGCGTCAACGAAAATCTTTCTCTCGATGAATATCGGACATTTTTCGAAGGAAATATTTATGAGGCAAAGCGTTTGGATGGAGGAGAGCCGAGAAAATATATTCCGGAATTCTTTGAACGCTACGATACGGCCACGCGAAGACTCGTAATCCCTTCTCCTTTAAAAGACCTCGTTAAGAAATTTGCCGGAGAGTATGCTCTCGCCATTGTTTCTTCTACTCCGACCGATTTGATCCGAAATATTCTTGCAAGAGAAAATCTTGCGGATTGTTTCAAAGAGATTCTTGGTTCGGATATCCACAACAGCAAGGTTATAAAAATAAAAATGCTTCTCGATCAGTATTCGATCGCTCCAGTCGAAACTATTTTCATCACGGACACGTTAGGCGACATCCGCGAAGGGGAGAAATGCGGCGTGCGCTCCATCGCCGTCGTCTGGGGATTCCATGAACGCGAACGGCTCGAGCGGGGGAATCCTGTCGCAATCGTCGAAAATGCCTCCGAACTTCAGTCTGCTATTGAAAAAGCCCTCTCTTGACCGGTATGCTAGAATAAAGCCATGAAAGTCACCAAATACGGCCATTGCTCCCTCTATATCGAGCACCAAGGATTGCGGGTATTGACCGATCCGGGCATTTGGAGCGACTTGCCGACAACGCTTCCCGTCATCGATGTCTTGCTCATCACACATGAACACGGCGATCATTTGCATACTCCGTCGGTAAAGAATATTCTCGCCGTTTCTCCGAGTGCGCGCGTCATCAGTAACAGTTCTGTTGCTGCAATTCTTGCGAAAGAGGGGATCACTATCGAAGTCGTCGATGACGGCAAGAAAACCGTCGTGAATGGAATCTCTATCGAAGGATTCGGCAAACTCCATGGCGAGATTTATGAAAAATTCGGACAAGTGGAAAACACAGGCTACATGATCGGCGACACATTCTTCTATCCCGGCGATAGTTTCTACAATCCTTCCCGTCCCGTCGATATCCTCGCTCTGCCGGTCGCTGGCCCGTGGATGCATATGCGCGAGGCGATTAATTATGCGAAAGAGATGAAACCGCGCGTGATGTTTCCTGTGCATGACGGATTCTTGCGTCCCGATCGTTTCGGACCCTTCCATTTCGTGCCGCAAACACTCTTGAAAGAATCGGGACTTACTTTTATCGTGCTTCCGATCGGCGAAGCCACTGATCTCTAATATATGACTCTTCTTTTCCTCGCAATGCTCTCGCCCTTCATCTGGGCATTCGTCAATCACATCGATAAATACGCTGTCGAGAAATATATGCACGACCGCGATCCGGGCGCCCTTCTCATCTTCACCGGACTTGCGGCATTCGTCATGGGTCTCGTCATTTGGGTCTTCGGTCTCGTCTCGCATCTGCCGGCGAGTACGTTCTCGCTCATGATCGTCGGAGGAGTCATCCTCGTCTTCTCCTACCTGCCGTATCTGTATGCGCTGAAACGCGACGAAGCGTCGAATGTCGCGCCGCTCTACCAGCTCATCACGCCGCTTGCATACGTACTCGCCCTCATCTTCCTCGGCGAGCATATTTCGGGATTGCAGCTTTTCGCCGGAGCGATGATATTTTCCGGTTCCGTCGTCTTGTCGTTCGATTTCGCTACCGTGCGCATCCGCACGCGGACATTTTTCCTCATGTTCGTCTCGTCGCTCATGATCGCGGCCAACGTCGTCATCTTCAAGCATTTCGCCGTCACGACAGATTTCTGGACGACGGCGTTTTATGATCTCGTCGGCGCGACCATCGCGGGTGTCATCCTCTTTTTCATACCTTCATACCGCCATTCATTCATCGGCGCGATCCGCCAGTACCGCTACCAAGTCGTCGGTGTGAATATGTTTGCCGAGATCATCAATATTTTCGCCCGCCTCATCAACGGATTCGTCTCCATGTCTCTCCCGATCGCCATCGTCCAATTCGTCAACGGCCTTCAGCCGCTCTTCATCCTCGTCATCGGCATCACGCTCACGAAACTCGCGCCGCGTTTCGGCAAAGAAGCCATCGACCGAAGCGCTCTTCGGAGGAAATTCGCCGCCATCATTCTCATGGTCGGCGGTCTCGCCCTCCTTTCGTTTTTCGTATAACGGTTCCATGCATCCGATCTATCACACGCGCGGAATAATCTTGGGAAGTTTTGAATCCGGCGAAGCCGACCGGAGGCTCGCCATCTATGCCGAAGATTTCGGACTCATCTATGCGCACGCGCAAGGCATTCGCAAGCTCGAATCGAAACTGCGTTTCGCATTGCAGGATTTCTCCCTCGCCGAGATCGATCTCGTCCGCGGGCGTGCTCTGTGGCGCGTAACGAGCGCAACGTCGATAGAAACATTTCCGCTCATCCGCGGCGATTCGCATTCTCTTGCACTCTTTGCGCACATGGCCGGACTCATCCGCACACTCTGCCACGGAGAAGAGGACAATACGCTCATCTTCGCCGATCTTTCCGGTGCGCTCGCCGCTCTCGAAAGAGAAGATTTGTCGAGAGAGCGGCGCGAGGCCGTCGAGCATCTCTTCGTCTTGCGCATGCTCGGGCATTTAGGCTATATCGGTAATCACGAAGCCCTCGGAGGCTATTTATCGGGTGCTTTCAACGTGGATATCTACGACCCCAAGGACCGCGAAGCCATACTCGTCGAGATCAACCGAGGGCTTAAAGAAAGCCAGCTCTAATGCTATAATCGGGAAATGTCAGAAGATACAGAGAAACTGGAACGCCTCGAGAATCTCAATAAAAAACTCTATATGAAAGGGGTGCGCATTCGCTCGCACCGGCAGGGACCGCTCCATCAGCTGAAGCAGTCCGTTTCGAAGACTTGGGAGGATGTCAAAAAAGCCCCCATGAAAGAAACGGCCCTCAAGGTCGCGACGAAGTCCTCGCTCTTCAAGAAATTCTTCATCTTCTCCGCTGTCCTTTTCGGCGTTGCCATCATCTTTGCCTTCCTCACGTTCTTGGGCGGAACAAATACTGTTTCGAATTCAAATATCGAGATCGCCGTGCTCGGCAATACCTTCACCGCCGGCGGCGAAGATCTGCCGCTTGAGATCGAAGTCACGAACAAGAATGCCGTCGCTCTCGATCTGGCCGACCTCATCGTCGAATATCCAAAGGGTGGCGACAGCACGTCGGCTTCCGATACGGTTCGATTGCGCAGTTCTCTCGGCACGATAGGCGCGGGCAAAACGGTCCGCCACGATATGACGGTTTCGCTCTTCGGGACGGAGGGCAGTACGCGAACTATAAAACTCTCCATCGAATACCGCGTTGCGGGCTCCAATGCCATCTTCGTCAAAGACCGCGACTATGCGGTGACGATCAGCTCCGCTCCTGTCGTTCTCTCTGTTGATGCTCCGACGCAAGTTTCTCCGAACCAGGAATATACATTTACCGTCAAAACTACGATCAATGCGCAAAAAACGGCGACCGGCATGCTCTTGCGCATCGACTATCCGAGCGGATTCAAATTCGAGTCCGCGACTCCTGATCCGACGCCGCTCGACCATATCTGGGCCCTCGGCGACCTCGCGCCCGGCGCGGAGAAAGACATCACCGTGAAAGGCATTGTCTACGGAGCGGATGGCGAAGACCGAGCATTCCATATATATGCAGGTAGTGCGAATGCAAAAGATCAGACGACTATCGGCGTCGTGTACAATTCTCTTCTCCATACGGTCTCCATCATCAAACCATTTATACAGGCCAACATCGTCATCAACGGGGACAGCAGCGATACGATCACTGCGGGGAGCCAGACCGATATACAGGGACAGATCCACTGGGCGAACAATCTCCCGACGCGCATTACGGATGCGGAGATCACCATAAAACTCTCCGGCAATGCGCTCAAGAAAACTTCTGTCCAGGCATTCAAAGGATTCTACAATTCCTCCGCGCAGACTATCGTTTGGGACAAAACGACCGATTCGACGATCGCTACGATAGAGCCGGGCGACACTGGTACGGAAGATTTCACCATCTCTTCACTTCCGCTCTTCGGAGGTTCGGCTTCGCTCCTCTCGAATCCATCTATCACGATCGAAGTCTCTATCAAGGGTAAACAGCCGGCCGAAGGCGGCGTGCTCTCCGAAGTGAACAGCTCGGAGAAGAAGACGATCAAGATCAATTCCGATTTCCAGATCGCCGCCGAGGCCGCATATTACAAAGGCCCATTCGCGAACACGGGTCCGATCCCTCCGAAGGCCGAGACTGCGACGACGTATACGGTCACGTGGATCCTGACGAATACTTCGAACAATATCTCCGGAGCCGAAGTGCACGCGCTCTTGCCCGCATATGTGAACTGGGTCGGCGCGAAATCTCCCGACTCGGAAAATATTTCATATGACGAGACGACGCGCACGGTGTCGTGGAAGATCGGTAACGTTGCATCCGGCGTCGGCTATACCAGTGATCCGCGCAAGGCGTCGTTCCAAGTCAGCCTCTTGCCGTCCTCGTCGCAGATCGGCAGCGTGCCGCAACTCTTGCTCCAGAGCACGATGACAGGCAAGGATGTTTTCACCGGAAGCAACATCACCAGTACTCATGCACCGCTCAACACTCGCTTGTCCAATTATAGCGGATTCACATATGGCGACGAGAATGTCGTGCAATGATAAAAATTCAAAATTAAAATCTCAAATTTCAAAATGGAAAATCTCATGGAAAAAATAATATCTCTCGCAAAGCGCCGCGGATTCGTCTATCCTGGCTCCGACATCTATGGCGGGCTCGCCGGTACGTACGACTACGGCCCGCTCGGCGTCGCACTCAAGAACAATGTGAAGGAGAGCTGGCGCAAGAAATTTGTCAGCTCGCGCAGCGACATGTACGAAGTTGATGCCGCCATCATCATGAATCCAAAAGTCTGGGAAGTGTCGGGTCACGTCGGCGGATTTTCCGATCCGCTCGTCGAATGTACGAAATGCAAGCGTCGCTTCCGCGAAGATACGCTCAAAGAAAAAGGAAAATGCGACGAATGCGGTTCTCCGACGGGGGAGGCGCGCCAATTCAATATGATGTTCGCCACGCAGATCGGCGCAGTTGAAGATTCATCGGCGAAAGTCTACCTCCGTCCCGAAACGGCGCAGGGCATATTCGTGAACTTCAAGAATATCGTCGACTCATTCCACCCGAAACTTCCGTTCGGCATGGCGCAGATCGGCAAGGCTTTTCGCAACGAGATCACGCCGCGCGACTTTATCTTCCGCGTGCGCGAATTCGAACAGATGGAGATCGAATATTTCGTCCGCGCTGCTGATTGGGAAAAATATTTCGAATATTTCAAAGCCGAAATGCTCGCATGGATGGAAGAGATCGGCCTCGATATGGGAAAAGTCCACGAACTCAACGTTGCCGACGCCGATCTCGCGCATTATTCCAAACGCACGACGGATTTCGAATTCGAATATCCGTTCGGGCAGAAAGAGCTCTATGGCCTCGCATACCGCACGGATTTCGATCTGAAGAATCACGGCCTCGAATACGTCGACGACCTGCCTGCGCAGGCAGGAGAGGCAAAGATCGTTCCGCATATCATCGAACCATCGCTCGGCGTCGACCGCACGATTCTCGCTCTCCTGTGCTCGGCATATGCCGAAGACGAGAAAGACGGAGAAGTACGCTCATATCTCAAATTCGCTCCGCACATGGCGCCCGTCGTTTGCGCTGTTTCTCCGCTTCTCAAGAACAAACCCGAACTCGTCGACAAAGCCCGCATCGTTTACGGCATGATGAAGGCCGAATTCGGCCGTGTCATGTGGGACGACAACGGCAACATCGGCAAACGCTACCGCCGCCAAGACGAGATCGGCACGCCATGGTGCATCGTCGTTGACTTCGACACGCTCGAAGACGATACCGTAACCGTCCGCGATCGCGACAGCGGCAGCCAAGAGAGAATCCATATCAACCAACTGATTCAGTATGTCCAAGAAAAAATATGAGGTTAAACAAAAAATCAAAATCAATCCTAAAAGTAATTTTCCAAGTGGTTGGTATAGGACTCCTATTTTGGGTAGTATCTTTTTCGCAAAATAAGAAAATTGGTCAATGTCACCAGCAACTAGGGGTGCACTCACAGTGGATATCCGGCGGACCAACAGGGGGAGCGCCCGGTCAGCGTTATTCATTTTGCGCATGTGAAGATGGATATGTTGTCGGTAGTATCAATGGAAAATGTGTTTCACCAGAAGAAGAATGTCATACGCTCGATTCGCGCACCATTGGTGGGTATACTTCGATGGAACAAACTAAGTTATATCAGCGTTATCCCAGCAAACTAACTGAATGTCTTTGTGCTGGCACTCTTTCGTGGGATAGAAATCAAAGTCGTTGCGTAACGAAGGAATAGTATGAAAAAAGGAATTGATTATATCGCGGTTGGAGTTTCGTATTTTTGCCATGATGGAAATGGGAAATACTTGATGAACAAGAGAAGCAAGAACTGCCGCGATGAACACGGCCGGTGGGACATCGGTGGCGGAGGAGTTGATTTCGGAGATACCATCGAAGAGACTCTGCGCAAAGAGTTGAAAGAAGAATACTGTGTAGAAAATATAAGTTATGAATTTCTCGGATACGGAGACGTCTTTCGCGAACAAGATGGCAGTAAAACACATTGGATACAGTTTTTCTTTCGAGTGAAAGTTGATCCGAAGGAAGTTAAAAACGGCGAACCGCATAAATTTGATGAGATAGGCTGGTTTAGCTTGGACAACCTTCCGCAACCTCTTCATTCCCAAATACAAAAACAGGTTGATTTATATAAAGGAAAACTCAAATAATCTATGAACTATACCAAAACAACTCTCGATAACGGGCTGCGCGTCATAACGGTTCCCATGCGGGACAATCCGACGGTCACCGTACTCGTCCTCGTCGAAGCAGGGAGCAAATACGAGACGAAGGAGAAGAACGGCATTTCGCATTTCCTCGAGCATATGTGTTTCAAGGGCACGGCGCGCCGCCCGAACGCGCATGCCATCGCGAGCGAGCTCGACGGCCTCGGTTCGCAGTACAACGCTTTCACGAGTCAAGAATATACGGGCTATTATGCGAAGAGCGATGCGAAACATTTCAAACAGATTTTCGATCTCGTCTCCGACATTTATCTGAACTCGACATTCCCCGAACCGGAGATGCAGAAAGAAAAAGGCGTCATAGTCGAAGAGATAAATATGTATGAAGATATGCCGAACCGGCACGTGCAGGATCTCTTCATGTCGCTCCTCTATGGCGATCAGCCCGCCGGATGGAATATCGCAGGTACGCGCGAGAATGTTCGCGCCATGACGCGCGAGGATTTTATCGCATACAAGGCACACGCCTACGTTCCCGAAGCGACGACGGTCATTGTCTCGGGCAACGTCGAAGAATCTGTTGTCGCGGACGAAGTCGCACGCATATTCGGAGCCCTCGCTCCAGAGGCAAAAGCTTCGAAAGAAAAAACGCGCGACATACAGATGAAACCGGAACTTCTCGTCTCCTACAAGAAAAGCGATCAAACGCATCTCGTCCTCGGATTCCGAACATTCGATATGTATGATAAACGAATTTCGACAGCGAGCATTCTCTCTGCCATCATCGGCGGGGGAATGTCATCGCGCCTCTTCATCAAACTGCGCGAAGAATTGGGCGTCGCGTATTATGTCCGTGCGAGCAATGACAACTACACTGATCACGGTGCATTCACTATCTCCGCAGGCGTCGCCGTCGACCGCGTTGCCGAAGTCGTCTCTGCCATACTTGCCGAATGCAAACGTCTCCGCACGGAACTCGTCGAAGAATCCGAACTGTCAAAAGTAAAAGAATATCTCGCCGGCAATATGAAACTCGAACTCGAATCCTCGGATGCGTGGGGGACATATTATGGCGCACAGGAGATCGTCCACTATCCCATCGAAACGCTCGAAGAGAGCGAAGCAAAACTGCGTGCCGTAACACGCGAAGACGTGCAGGCGCTGGCAGAGACCATATTTACCGATGCCGGCCTCAATTTAGCCTTGATCGGTCCCTATGAAGATGGCAAGCAATTCGCGTCTATTCTCACACTAGAGTAGGCGGGGGAAAAGTGGTACTATGGCAGTATGCCTGAAGAGAAGAAAAACATCTCCGTTTCCATAACTCCCGGGAGTATCTTCACGGTAGTTCTCATCGGACTGCTCATCTTTTTGCTGTACTATCTGCGCGATCTTGTCCTCGTCCTTCTCACGGCCATTGTCATCGCATCATTCGTCGAAGGAGGGGTGCATACGCTCAAACGCCTTCGTTTCCCGCGTGCGCTCGCCGTCATCGTCATCTATGCCATCGTCCTCGGATTCTTCGCCCTGCTCTTCTATGTCTTCGTTCCTGTCTTCATAAACGAATTCTCAAGTCTCGCTTCTCTCATTTCCGTCTACTTCCCGAACTCGGCATTCCTCCATGATGTGAGCGGCGGCAGTCTGACGGGCGCGAAAGACGTCGTCTCCGGTCTCGCCCACAACGTGCCATTCGCCGATATCATCACGAACGTGGAGAAATTCGCAAGTACTGTTTCCGGCGGACTCGTCTCTGCCGCCTCTGTTGTCTTCGGCGGCCTCCTGAACCTCGTCCTCATCGTCGTTATCTCGTTCTATCTCGCCATGCAAGAGCACGGCATCGAGAATTTCCTCCGCATCATCACGCCGAAACACAAGAAGGCCTATGCCATCGATCTGTGGCGTCGCAGCGAGCGCAAGATCGCACTATGGTTCCAAGGCCAGCTTCTCTTGGGCCTCATCGTCGGCGTGCTCATCTATCTCGGACTCGCGCTCTTTGGCGTCGAGTACGCTCTTCTCCTCGGCATTCTCGCCGCTGTGTTCGAGCTCATACCGTTCGGCATCATTCTCGCCGCCGTGCCTGCCATCATGTTCGGATTCCTCGACGGGGGATTCTCTCTGGCTTTTACCGTCGGCCTGCTTTATCTCTTCATCCAGCAGTTTGAACTCCACCTCATCGCCCCTCTCGTCGTGCGCAAAGTCACCGGCATCCCGTCCCTCGTCGTCATCATCTCGCTCTTGGTCGGCGCCGAACTCGTCGGATTCTGGGGCGTCATTCTCGCCATCCCCGTCGTCGTTGTCGTACTCGAATACATATCCGACATTGAGAAAGACCAGGCCGACGAAGTTTCCTGATATATGCAAAAGACGTTTTACATTACCACCACGCTCCCATACGTGAACGCCGACCTGCACATGGGGCATGCGCTCGAATTTGTCCGCGCCGACATCGTTGCGCGACAGAAAATGCTCGAAGGATTCGACGTTTTTTTCAACACGGGCACGGACGAGCACGGCATGAAGATATATGAGAAGGCGACTGCGGCGGGCAAAGATCCACAGGCTTTCGTCGACGAGAATTTCCTCCGCTTCCAAGAATCGGTAAAAATATTCGGAATGACGGAGAGCCTCCACTTCGTCCGTACGACTGACCAGCATCATGTGAAGGCCGCACAGGAATTCTGGAAACTCTGCGACCAAAACGGCTATATCTACAAGAAGAACTATCAGTCGAAATATTGCGTCGGATGCGAGGCGGAAAAAACGGATTCCGAACTCAATGAGAAAGGCGAGTGCGTGATCCATCCCGGCCGCGCCCTCGAAGTCATCGAAGAAGAGAATTATTTCTTCCGCTACAGCGCCTTCACGGAGAAACTGCTCGCCCTCTACAACTCGCGACCCGACTTTGTCGTACCGGATTTCCGCTACAACGAGGTCAGGGCCTTTGTCGAGCGTGGACTCGCCGATTTCTCTATCTCTCGCCTGAAAGAGAAGATGTCATGGGGCATTCCGGTTCCCAACGATCCTGCGCACGTCATGTATGTCTGGTTCGACGCACTCACGAACTATATCTCTACCCTCGGCTGGCCGCATGATGGAAGAAAACACGAAGACTTGTTCGATAAATACTGGGTCAACGGCACGCCGACGCAGTACTGCGGCAAAGACAATCTCCGCTTCCAAGCCGCCATGTGGCAGGCCATGCTTCTCGCTGCAGGTGTTGCGAACTCTTACCAGATCGTCATCAACGGCTTCATCACAGCCGAGGGCGGCGTGAAGATGAGCAAGACTCTCGGCAATGTCGTCGATCCTGCTGTCATCGTTCTTGAATACGGCACCGACGCCCTGCGCTTTTTCTTGGCAAAAGAAGTTTCTAGTTTCGAAGACAGCCCGTTTACCATCGAACGGTTCAAGACTGCGTACAATTCCGGCCTCGCCAACGGTTTAGGCAATTTGCTCTCGCGCACGCTCAAAATGGGGGAGACGTATTTCGGCGGAGCGCTTGAACTCGATGAAACCGTCTCCGTCCCCATTGTTGCCACCGTTGCCGGCATCTCGACCGATCTTTCCGTCGAGAATGGCACGATTCCGCAATTCGCCGATACGCTCGCTGCAACATATGCCGATCACATGAAGAATTTCGATATCAACCGCGCCACCGTCGCCGTCTGGGATTTTCTCACCATTCTCGACAAATACATTTCTCATTACGAGCCCTTTCGTATCGCGAAGACTGATCTCATAAAAACGGAGGCCATTCTCGCCAACGTTCTCTACGGCCTCGCCAGAGCGGCAAAACTGCTCGAACCAATATTGCCCGAAACATCGAAAACGATAGGGGGGCATATCGTTATGACGGAAGAAGGAGGCAAAAAATCTTTCAAAATAACTCCGCTTGCTGCACCTCTTTTCATGCGGAAAGACTGATCTATGTCGCGTCCGACCTATATCGACATCCATAGCCACGTGAATTTCAAAGCTTTCGACGAGGACAGGGAAGCGGTGATAGAACGCGCCCTCGCGAACGATACGTGGGTCATCAACGTCGGCACGCAGCAGGACACTTCGCGCCATGCCGTCGAGATGGCCGAGCAGTATGCCGAAGGCGTCTATGCCATCATCGGACTCCATCCCATTCATACCGGCAAGTCATATCACGATACGCAAGAACTGGGTGAAGGCGGCGCCGAATTCACTTCGCGCGGCGAAGTATTTGATTACGAATATTACAAGAAACTCGCCAGCCATCCGAAAGTGCTGGGATTCGGCGAATGCGGACTCGACTATTATCGCCTCGAAGAAGAATCCATCGAACGGCAGAAAGCTGCTTTCGTGGAGCATATAAAACTTGCCAACGATGTGGGCAAGCCGCTCATGCTCCATATACGGAATAACCCGAAAGACAAGGGCCGCGCTTCAACGGACGGTGCGCGGCATGATTTCGCTCAATCAAGTGCCTATCGCGATGCGATCGAACTTTTGCGCGAGCATGCGACGGTAAAGGGCGACGTGCATTTCTTCGCCGGTTCGTGGGAAGAAGCGAAACTCTTTCTCGATTTCGGATTCACGCTCTCATTCACCGGAGTCGTCACGTTCACGCACGACTATGACGAAGTCGTCCGCAACACGCCGCTCGATATGATCATGTCCGAAACCGATTCGCCTTACATCACGCCCGTGCCATACAGGGGCAAACGCAACGAACCCATGTATGTTTCGGAAGTCGTGAAAAAGATCGCCGAGATCAAAGGCCTGCCCCTCGAAACCGTTTCCGCCACTCTCGTGGATAACGCTTTCAGAGTCTTTGGATTAAAGTAACTTGATAAACAAAACTTTCCTCATCTACGCCATGGCGTAGATGCGATTTCTACTAGGTCTTGCCTAGTAGAAACTAAAGTCTAAAGACTATAGACTAGGAGCTAACTCGGTGGTACAATTTGTCCATTATTATTTCAAAGCCAAAAGTCACCCCATGGACCCACAAAAACACGTACTGAAAGTCGTCGGTCTCATCGCTCTCATTCTCATAGCCGGATACTTCATTCTCGGCAAGAACAATGCCGGCAATACCGGCCGCGTCATCGATACAGCCAAGAACCCCGATGTACAGACCGCCATCAAGGACTGTTCTTCAGCCGTGAACATCTCTCATGACGAGAATCTCGCCAACTGCCGTATCACAGTGACGAAAGAAGACTGCAGCACGAACAATTATTCTGGCACTTGGGATGCCACCACTAACTCCTGCTCACCGCACAACTAACATATGAACACAAAACATTTCACATTTCTAATATTCGCAATCTTATTCTTCATTGCAGGTATAGCTACGGTTCCGAAACAGGCTTCGGCTTACAACTGGACTCAGCAAATTGGATCGGGGCAACATGATTGGAGGAGTATGGCTTCTGACTCTACTGGGATGAAATTAGCTGCTGGCGATATGGGTAGTGGAAACGGTGGTTATATTTACACTTCAACTGATGGTGGCCTCACTTGGACAGGACAAACTGCATCGGGCATACACACTTGGTTGGGTATCGCTTCAGATTCTACAGGGACAAAACTTGTTGCAGGTGACAATAACAGTTTATGCGCGTGCGCAGGAGGTTATATATATACTTCAACCAACGGCGGTGTGACATGGACTCAGCAGACGGGTTCCGGACAGCACAGATGGACGGCAATTACTTCTGATGCTACGGGTACAAAACTAGCGGCGGTTGAAACTTTTGGGAGTGTTGGTTACATTTACACTTCAATAAATAGCGGTGTCACATGGACTCAGCAGACAAATGCCGGACAAAATTCTTGGTATTCAATAACTTCCGATTCAACAGGTACAAAGTTGGCCGCAGGTACCTTGGGTGGGTACATCTATACTTCAACCAACAGTGGTGTCACATGGACACAGCAAATGGCTTCAGGATGGCACTATTGGACAGATATTGCTTCTGATACAACAGGAATGAAATTAGCCGCCACTGATAACAATAATAATACCGGTGGATGGGGTTATATATATACTTCAACCAACGGCGGTGTGACATGGACTGCACAAACCGCGTCAGGGTTGCGTGATTGGTGGAGTATTGCTTCCGATTCCACAGGGATGCGTCTTGTAGCAGGCGTTCTTGGTGGTGGTTTCCCATATCTGTATACTTCAACTAACAGTGGTCTCACTTGGACTCAGGAGTTTACTCCAGGATCGAGTTCTTGGGTTGCTGTTACTTCCGATTCTACAGGCAATAAGCTTGCAGCAGGAAGCGACCACAGCTATATTTGGACGACTATTGTACCCACAACACCCCCATCTGTCAGCACTGTTTCTTCAACAGGTGTAACTCAAACTTCCGCAACTTTGAACGGTGCTCTCAATGCAACGAATGGCGCGAACGCAACCACCGACGGTTTCCAATATGGCCCTACTACGGGGTACGGATTTACGCTTACACAGGTGGGGTCTTTCGGAGTCGGGCCGTTTACATTAAATGCTGCAGGTCTCGGTTGCGGTATCACGTATCATTATCGTGCATACGCAACGAATTCTGCAGGAACAGGATATGGGGCAGATATGACATTCACGACCAATCTCTGCATCGTCAATCCGACTGTTATTACCACAAGCGCTGCTTCGGTTTCCGGAACTTCTGAAACATTGAACGGCTCCATCACGGCGACAGGTAATGCGAATACTACGGTTCGCGGATTTAACTACGGTCTTACAACAGCCTACGGTTCTATAACAACTCAAACCGGTTCATTCGGTACTGGCCCATTCAATACCACTATCACTGGTCTCGTATGTAAAACTGCTTATCATTTTCGCGCGTACGCAACCAACTCCGCCGGGACTTCCTATGGAGCTGATATGAATTTTACTACCGCTGATTGTTCAATCGTAGTCACTCCGCCGCCTGGCGGAACGGGAACTTCGACAACAGGAGCGGGAACAGGAACGAACGCCACTGCCGTTTCATCTTCATCCGCCAAGCAGTGTTCATTGAGCGTCTCGCTCGCACGACAGGCAGATTCTTGTACACTGACTATGAAGAATGCGGACTGCTCTGTGACGACGGGAACCGGAACGTATGACGCAGACAAAGGATGCATGCTCGAGAAGAGCAATACTTCTTTTGTTTCTCAACTCTCATCTCTAATCTCACAATTCACTCCTTCCGCATCCCGTTAACAGAGGCTCTTCCCTCTTTTGACAACAGCCCCTTCCTTTGGTAGTATGGCTGTACCGCTTCATTCGCACTGTCCTTACAGGCAGCGCGCAAGGTCCATAATGAGGCGTTTTAATAGTCTTATTTTTAGAAATTTACGCATATGGAAGAAGAAACAAAGGGCATGGAGAGCGAGAATCGGGTCTACGAACTCGGCTTTCTCTTCGTCCCGACGATTCCTGAAGAGAATATCGCAGGCGAATTCACGGCCCTCAAGGACGTGATCGAAGCCTCTGGCGCGAAAGTCATCTCCGAAGAGATGCCTCGCTACATGGAGCTTGCCTACACGATGGAGCGCGTCATCGCGAACAAGACGAGCAAGTTCGGATACGGCTATTTCGGCTGGATCAAGTTCGAACTCGATCCTGCGTCGCTCGTAACACTCAAAGAGGCCTGCGCGATGAATGAGAAGCTCATCCGCTTCCTCCTCGTGAAGACGGTCCGCGAGAGCACGCTTGCCTCGAAGAAGTCATTTACCGGCGCTGGTGCCGGCAGTAAGAAGCGCGCTCCTGCCAAAGCAGGGGAGGCGCCGGTCGAAATAAACAAGGAAGAGATTGACCGCGAGATTGATGCAATGGTTGCACCTGACGTGGTACAATAAAACTACTATGTATCTCAACAAAGCATTGATTATCGGCAACCTCACCCGCGACCCTGAAATGCGGGCATTGCCATCAGGCATCAAAGTCACGAGCTTTTCGCTCGCGACGAACCGCAGCTGGAAGGACGCCAACGGTGCTCGCCAGGATGCGACCGAATTCCACAACGTCGTCGCTTTCGCGAAACCGGCGGAACTCATCGCTCAGTACTGCAAGAAAGGTTCTTCGCTCTATGTCGAAGGCCGCATGCAGACGCGAAGCTGGGAGAAAGACGGTGAGAAGAAATACCGCACCGAGATCGTTGTCGAGAATTTCCAGTTCGGTCCGCGCCCAACAGGCGCCGGCGGAGCATCCGGTGAGATGGGGGACAAACAGCCTTCATCAGCAAAATCTTCATCTGCCGAGAAAGAGATCGATACGATCGAATATCCGCAGGAAGA
>CALRHN010000011.1:0-14050 GCA_943359425.1 Candidatus Nomurabacteria bacterium
CGAGCACCTCTGATTTCAAAAGCGTTTTCTAGAACCTAGCACCTAGAAACTAGAACCTAATCCTATGAATTACACTTTACGAACAAATGAACAACGGGAAAAGAAAATGTCGCTCAGCGACGCTTTTCGCAGTCTGAAGCCGCTTCTCTCCAACGAGAAGAAGCAGCTCTTCCTCGCCCTCGTCGCCATCGCACTCACCTCTACGGCCAATCTCTTGGCGCCTGTCATCATCGGTCACACGATCGACCGCTATATCGTGACAAAGAATTTCCACGGCGTGCTCGTGAATTCTGGCATACTCCTCCTCATATTCGTCGGAGGCGTCGTCGCGCAGTATATGCAGACCAAAGTCATGGGAGGCGTCGGCCGACGCGTCCTCTTCAAACTGCGCAATGTCATCTTCACGAAACTGCAGGGATTGCCTGTCGCATTCTTCAATGCGAACAAGGCTGGCGACCTGATCTCGCGCATCAACAACGACACGGATAAATTGAATCAATTCTTCTCGCAGGCGCTCATGCAATTCGTCGGGAACTTCTTCATTATGCTCGGCGCCGGCATATTCATGCTCACGCTCCATATCAAGCTCGGTATCGCAACCCTCGCTCCGGCGGCCATCGTCATCATTGCTACGCAGATCATCTCCGGCTGGATCAAGCGCGTGAACACGAAGAGCCTGCAATCGTTGGGCGGCATGAGCGCGGAAATCCAAGAATCGCTGGCGAATTTCAAAGTCGTCGTTGCCTTCAACCGCCTCGATTTCTTCCGCACGAAATTCAGTGAGGCGAATGAGAAAAACTACTCCGCATCAGTCCGCGCCGGCATTGCGAGCAATATCCTCATTCCGCTCTACGGCGTGGCATCGAATGCCGCGCAGATCGTCGTTCTCGCCTACGGATTCACGCTCATCCTATCCGGAAATATCACGTTCGGCTTGCTCATCAGCTTTATCCTCTACGTGAACAATTTCTACACGCCACTTCGCCAGCTCGCTTCCATTTGGTCGAGCTTGCAGCTCGCCATGGCCTCGCTCGACCGCATCTCCGAAGTGCTCGACCTACAGAATACGATGAAAATAATTTCTCACGATACGGGCGAGAAGAAGGCGGCCGGCGTGCTTACCTTCGATCACGTTTTCTTCAGCTATTCGGAAGGGAAAGACGTCCTGCGCGATGTGAGTCTCACACTCGAGAAAGGGAATACCTACGCTCTCGTAGGTCCGACAGGCGGCGGCAAAACGACGACAGCCTCGATAATGGCCCGTCTGTACGATCCCACGATGGGAACCGTCTATCTCGACGGCCGCGATATCCGTTCGTATTCTCCGGCCGAGCGTGCGAAGAAAATAGGATTCATCCTGCAAGAACCGTTTCTCTTCACAGGCACCGTGGGGGAGAACATTCTCTACGGCAACGACGACTATGGCGTCACTTCAAATGAGAAACTTCTCGCCGATCTGAAACAAACCGGTCTCGACGGACTCCTCGTGCGATTCGAGAACGGTCTCGAGACCAAGGTCGGCGCGTCGGATTCGATCTCTCTCGGACAGAAACAGCTCATCGCCTTCATGCGCGCCGTTTTGCGCAAGCCGGAACTTCTCATTCTCGACGAGGCGACGGCGAACATCGACACCGTGACGGAACAGCTCCTCGAAGACATTTTGAAAAAATTGCCGAAGGAAACGACGAAGATCATCATTGCCCACCGTCTCAACACGATCCAAAACGCCGACGATATCTTCTTTATCAACGAAGGCGAAATCATCCACGCGGGTTCCTTCGATCACGCCCTCGAAATGCTCATGCACGGCAAGCGGACGAGCTGATTTTTCAAAATAGTGAGAAATAAAAACGGAGGAACACTATGGCTCCTCCGTTTACCCGATTAGAATCACAACATTTCCTGGTTATGCACACTCGTGCGTGGTTATGAGTGTTCTGAAACCGGATGTCTTTTCCCCTTGTCTCTCGAACCAAAGATTAATTTTTCCGTCAGTTCCATAGCACCCCCCAGCAGTGATACTGTTTTTCCTGTCGTTTTCTCTGTGAGGAATAATAAGCAAGATAGTCGCAGGTCCCGTTACTCTCACTAACATCGGTTTGCGCTCCTGATTCTCATCCGGCGAGCAATCCTTGATAGATATGGTCTTGTCGGTTTGATGCACATGGAATGCGTATACGAAATAGTTCTTTGCAGTACGTTCGTCATTGAATCCTTCAATGGCAAGCATCTTTTCATCTCCATAGACCGGAATGATAACGTTCTCAATATGTGGGTGGACCATCCGCGTAGAGCAGAGAATATCATGGTCCGTGAGTAAAGCATTCCAATGCCCGCAAGGAATGGTGCGGCGGAGAAAATAGTTACCTTCGTGTACGAAATTTTCAATGTTTGCGTATCTCGGAAAGCTTTTAATGATGGACCGGAGTCCTTCGAGGGACAATGGGTCTTGGTACAGTTGTGTTTTCATGTTTTTAAATTTTTAATGTGATTGTTTCCTTGTCAGTGTAGCTGTGGAAAAACCTAATGTTAAATTTTATATCAAAATAAACAGATTTGTATCTTTTTGTTATATATGATAGATTTTTCATTATGATAAAGATTCAAGGAATAGTTCGGGATATTACATATGAGGAAGAAGAAGCATTGTATGCGCTCTCACAGGGGTATATGAATCTTTCGGCATATGCGAAACGAATTAGGGGGGAAGTAGAAAAGCGAACAAAAAAAGATGTAAAATCATCCGGCATTGTAGTTGCGCTTTCCCGCATCCAGAAAGAACTCAAGAAGGCACCATCGCTTATTCAGGATATTTCCATCAATAACATTACGACGAAGTCGCCGCTCTCTGAAATTGTGTTTGAAAAAACCTCCACTATACTTTCCCGACTTTCATCTCTCTACGAAAAAGTAAAAACAACAGGCGATGATTTTCTTACAATGACCCTTTCAACCAATGAGGTTACCGTTATCTGCTCCGATAAGATTAAAAATGCAGTCCTTTCGCATTTCAAAGATAAACCTCGGATGATTGAGTCAGGACTTGCCTCGCTTGGTATCTCGCTCGATCCAAAATACTATCCGATGCCGAATATTACTTTTTCACTTATCCGACGCATCGCGCGGCACCGTATTCCGCTTGCCGAAACTATTACTACGCATACAGAGATAATTTTTGTGTTTTCGCAGAAACATCTCTCCCAAGTACTCGCTCTCTTCCAGTAATGAAGTGAGCTGTGCTAATATCAAGCCATGTCACTCAGTATAGGTATCGTTGGATTACCGAACGTGGGCAAGTCCACGCTTTTTAATGCGCTTACGAAAAAAGGGGTTCCTGCGGAGAATTATCCGTTCTGCACTATCGATCCATCCGTCGGCATCGTTCCCGTACCGGACGAGCGTGTCGGATTGCTCTCGAAATTTTCAAATTCCGCAAAAACCATTCCCGCCGTCGTGGAATTCGTCGATATCGCCGGTCTTGTCGCCGGTGCTTCGAAGGGCGAGGGTTTGGGCAATAAATTCCTCGCCAATATCCGCGAGACCGATGCCATTCTCCACATGGTGCGCGTTTTCCACGACAAAGACGTCATTCACGTCGCGAACAAGATCGATCCGCTCTCCGATATCGAAGTCATCAATCTCGAACTTATTCTCGCCGATCTCGAAACCGTAACGAAAAGACTTTCCAATCTGCAGAAAGACGTTCGTCGCGGCGACAAGGACGCCATCGCCGAAGAAGCCGTGCTGAAGAAAGCCGAAGCCGTGCTCGCCGCTTCCAAGCTCGTAAATACGCTTGAATTGGACGCGAAAGAACAAGAAATTTTAAAAAGTATGCATCTCATCTCGGCGAAACCGATGCTCTATGCGCTCAACACCTCGGCGGCGAATGAAAACGTCATCAAAGAAATCGAAGCGAAGATCCCTGGCGCCTATGTGGAGCTCGATCCTGTATTCGAGACCGGCCTCGATGACATGATCAAGGCGAGCTACAAACTTCTCAATCTCGAAACGTATTTCACGACAGGTGAAGACGAAACGCGCGCGTGGACAATCAAAGTCGGTTCTACGGCTCCTGTCGCAGGTATGGCAATTCACACGGACTTCAAGGACAAATTCATCCGCGCCGAAGTCGTGTTTTGGAAAGACCTCCTCGATGCCGGCAGTTATGCCGAAGCCCGCGCGAAAGGCAAAGTCCGTACGGAAGGAAAGGAGTATATTGTGAAAGACGGAGATGTCGTAGAGTTCAAAATCTAGCAAGATTTTAAATCCGAGATCCCGAGCTTCGCGAGGGATAGATAGAGTTCAAAATATAAAATGATCAAACTCATCTCGCTCAACATAGAAGGGGACAAGCATTTTGAAACATTCATGCCTTTTCTCGTACATGAGATGCCCGATGTTCTCTGTCTTCAAGAAGTATTCGAGGCCGATCTCCCGCGCATTGCGGCAGAGACGGGTAGGAAATGCGCGGCATTCTATCCGAGGTGTATGAGAAATTTGCGGCTTGCGGAGGGCTTAGAGTCTAGTCCATGGGGCGTCGCTATTTTCTCCCGATTGCCCTTTGAGAATCCTTCCGGCCACTATTATCTCGGCACTGCCGATATCATTCCCGTTTTCAAGAAATCCGATGATCCCGAAAATGAGCCCAATACGAATAATCTCGTCCTTGTACGCGCAGATATCCGCGCAGGAGATCAATCATTCACTATTTGTACGACGCACTTCACATGGACACCGGAGGGCAAAGTGACCGAGTATCAGCTCCAAAACCAGAATGCTCTTTTTAAAGTTCTCCATAGCATTCCCGAATTCGTACTCTGCGGTGATCTCAATGCTCCGCGCGGCAAGGAAACATGGAATCGTTTTGCCGCGAAATACAAAGACAATATTCCGGCACACTACGAAACGAGCCTCGATCAAAACCTTCACCGCAAGAAAGGCCTCATGTATGTCGTTGACGGATTATTCACCACGCCGAAATATAAAGCGGATGCGGTACAATTAGTAGACGGCGTCTCCGATCACATGGCCATCGTCGCCGATATTTCGATTCTATGAAACCCGAACGCAAAGGCGAATTGTTCATCTTCTCTGCACTTTTCCTATGGGGATTTTTCCCCATAATCACTGTGCTCACGTACGGCACATTGCCGAGCCTCATTTCTCTCGGCTACAGCACGCTCATCTCCGCCGTTTTCTTCGCCATCGTCATGTCCGTGCGCAAGCGCTGGCGAGAGCTCGCCGATCCGCTCCTGTGGAAATACTGTCTCGGCATCGCGCTCTTCATCGGCGTACTCTATTACGGATTCTTCTTTTTCGGCCTCTCGAAGACGACATCGGGGAATGCGAGCATCATTTCGAGCGCAGAACTGCTCACGTCTTTCATCTTTTTCAATATCTGGAAGAAAGAATTTTTCTCGACCGATCATATTATCGGCGCCCTCTGCATGATCGCGGGAACCGTCATCATACTTGTCCCGAATTATTCCGGCGTGCATGCCGGCGATTTCTTGGTATTGCTCTCGGTGTGTTTCCCGCCCATCGGTAACTATTTCCAACAGAAAGCGCGCAACATCGCATCGAGCGAATCGATCATGTTCCTGCGGAGCCTGTTTTCCATGCCGGTCATATTCCTCTTCGCATATCTCTTCGGCATGCACGCTTCATCCGCTGCTGTATACAAGTCTCTCGGATATCTTCTGGCGAGCGGCATAGTGCTCTTCGGCTTCTCGAAAATCCTCTGGATCGAAGCCATCCATCGCATCTCTGTGACCAAGGCCAATGCCTTGAGCGCTCTCGGGCTACTGCTCACACTCGTTCTCGCATGGATCATCCTGCATCAGGCGCCGACCGTGTGGCAGATTTCCGCCCTCGTTCCGCTCTTCATCGGAACGCTCTTTCTCACGAATAATCTGTCGTTTAAGAAGAAATCGTGATCAGTGCTGTTGCAAAACTATGCGATAGCATAGTTTTGCAACAAAAAGTTTATCAGACATCTTTTAACCAGAATCAACTTACTCATGAATTCTCTCTACCTATTACTCGGCCTCATTCTCGGATATCTCATCTCCGATTTCTTCGCCGGAAGGGAAGCGGGGGACAAGTTGCAATATTCTCTGCGCTTTAAAATACGTGGTTATTATATTCATATTCATCACTGGCTCTATTATTCTCTTGTACTCATCGGACTTGCGCTCATTTCTTTCCGTAACCCATTGGTATACGGACTCTTGATCGGCACGATCGTCCAAGGCCTCCATTATCGCGATCGATTTATATTCTGGTACAAGATATCCGATGCGGGCCACATCTATACGCATCATCGCAAGAAAGATAAGCGCATGTCTTTCAAATTTTAGCCAAAACAGCCCGATTGAATTTCCATTTCAATATGCTATACTTTCGCCACATATATGGCTTTTTTCTCTAGAAAATTGGGCATCGATCTGGGCACGGCGAACACCTTGGTCTATTTGCCCGGCAAGGGCGTCGTGCTCAACGAGCCTTCTGTCGTAGCGGTTTCCGAGCTCGATAACAAGATCCTCGCCATCGGTGTCGAGGCCAAAGAAATGATCGGCAAGACGCCGGAGAGCATCATTGCCTACCGCCCGATGAAGGACGGCGTTATCGCCGACTATCGCGTGACCGAAGCAATGTTGCGATATTTCATCCGCAAAGCGCTCGGCAAATGGAATTTCTGGAAGCCGGACGTCATGGTCTCCGTTCCCGCAGGCGTCACGTCCACGGAGCGTCGTGCCGTCGTCGAAGCCGCCATCAAGGCCGGCGCGAAGAATGCCTACGTCGTGAAAGAGCCGATCTTGGCCGCCATCGGCGCAGGAATTCCGATCCAAGAATCGCGCGGACATATGATCGTCGACATCGGCGGAGGCACGACTGACGTCGCCGTCATTTCTCTCGGAGGCATCGTCGCATCGACATCGGTAAAATGCGCGGGCAATAAAATAGACGCCGCCATCGCCGACTACATCAAGAAAACTTTCAACCTCGCCATCGGCGACAAAACAGCGGAAGAAGTGAAGATCCGCATCGGCGCCGCCATTCCTCTCGAAGAAGAGCTCACGATCACGATCAAAGGCCGCGACTTCGTCCAAGGTTTGCCGCGCAGCGCGAAAGTTTCGACGAATGAGATCGTGCAGGCTATTGATAAAGAACTCCGCCAGATGATCAAGGCCATCAAAGACGTCTTACAGGAAACGCCGCCTGAACTCGCGAGTGACATTATCGACGCCGGCATCACGATGACGGGAGGAAGCTCGCAGTTGCGCAATTTCCCCGAACTCGTCTACCGCAAGACAGGCGTGAAAGCCCAGCTCGCCGAAGATCCGCTCTACTGTGTCGTCAAAGGCACGGGTATCGCTCTCGACCACCTCGACACCTACAAGAAGACGATCATTTCGAAAAAATAGTTTCTATGGCTCTCATTGATTCGTTACAGTTCGAATCCCTCCATCACGCATACATCATCGAAGGCGATGCGACCGTTCTCGTACCCGAGATCGGCGCATTTTTGCAAAATGCCGGCATAACTATCGTCGGCAATCCCGACTACACCGTTCTCGCGTACGAGACATTCAAAGTAGAAGACAGCGCCATTCTCAAATCTCTCCACGCGGGGAAAAGCATGACGGCGGGCGAGAAGAAATTCTTCATCATCGCCGCCACCTCCGTCGCGCGCGAAGCGGAACAGTCGCTCCTCAAAATCTTCGAAGAGCCGCTCGCAGGCACGCATTTCTTCCTCGTCACGCCGTCTGCCGACGTTCTCTCCGACACGCTCCGCTCGCGCTCGCGCATCATCCGCGCAGGCGGGGGATTCGACCGAGGAGAAGCGAAAAAGTTTCTCGACAGTTCTCCGGCAGAACGCATCGCAAGTATCGGGAAGTTGATCAAGTCGCATGACAAGAACGAAAGCTCGGCACCGCTCCGCGAGTCGGCAGTCAGCATTCTCAACAATATAGAATCTCTCCTGCGCGAGCGTACGGACATGAGCAAGGCGACAGGGGAGACAGAAGCAATCTTCGGCGAAATATTCCTCGCCCGCCAAGCACTCTCCAACCGCGGAGCGCCGACCAAAATGATCCTCGAGCATATCGCTCTCATGCTTGGTTAGTTAGTCCACAAATATGTCTTACAATCAAGCGGCCGCTTACGTGTAAGACACTTTATAATTTGCCCATAGCGAGCACCTTCCTTTACTTTCTCCACCCTGGTGGTACCATAAACATGAAGCATATTTCCCGTTCACCAGTAAAATTTTCCGTCATGATTACACTTACGATTGCTCTTGTTGGTGCCTTTAGCTATTTTAGAGGTCAGCTATTAAAGCTTTGGAATAAGCATGATATTTAATCAATCGCTTATGGAAGCTTTTTAATGAAAATGCTCCGCACAATTTCTGCGGAGCATTTTTTAACTACATAATCTGAAACAGTCGAAACAATATTTACATTTGATTAAAACTAGGCATCACGGTATACTTTCCCTATATGGCATACAATTTTACGAACGCGAAAGCAGAATTCAAGAAAGTCGAAGAATGGCTTGCACGCGAATATTCCGGCATTCATACGGGACGCGCGACGCCTTCTGTCCTCGATGGCATTTCCGTCGAATCATACGGTTCTTTCCAGCCGATCAAGAACGTGGCATCCGTCGCCATCGAAGACCCTAGGACGCTGCGCGTTGCTCCATGGGATAAGAATCAGATAAAAGATATCGAGAAGGCCATCGTCGCCGCCAACCTCGGTCTCTCCGTTGCATCCGACGAGAGCGGACTGCGCGTTATTTTTCCCATGCTCACGACGGAGAATCGCACGAAACTGGTCAAAGTATTGAAGGAGAAGATGGAAGACGCGCGCATCAGCATCCGCAAGGCCCGCGAAGAAGTGCAGGACGAGATCAAAGCCGCCGCGCTGCCCGAAGACGAAGAACACCGCACGAAAGAAGAACTTCAGAAATATGTCGATGAAGCGAATGAAGCTCTCGAGAAAATATTTGCGAAAAAGGAGAACGAAGTAATGAACTAATACCAATGTCTAATATCTAAGAACTAATGTCTAATAAAAATGCTGAATCCCCATTAGATATTAGAAATTAGTCATTAGAAATTCCAACCCCCGTGTCCATAATCCTTTTTATTTTAATCCTATTGATTCTCGTCGTCGTGCACGAACTCGGACACTTTTTCGTCGCGAGATACTTCGGCGTCCGCGTCGATGAATTCGGCTTCGGCTATCCGCCGCGTGCGACAAAACTTTTCAACTGGAAGGAAACCGTTTTCACGCTCAACTGGCTGCCATTCGGCGGATTCGTGAAAATATTCGGCGAGAATCCCGATGACGAGAACACGAACGGTCCCGACCGCGAACGCAGTTTCGTCCACAAAGCCAAATACAAACAGGCCCTCATTCTTGTCGCCGGTGTCTTCATGAATTTCCTCCTCGCCTGGCTACTCATCATCGCGCTTTTCACGGCGGGTTCGCGTTCATCCGTCGACGAAGCCATGTCCGGCGCACGATACGAGAATATCCGCGTCACGCTCGTCGATATTGCGAAGAATTCGCCCGCTGCCAAAGCCGGTCTCGTCGCTGGCGACGAAATATCTTCGATCGCTCTCGACTCCGATCCTTCCGTTTCTCTTTCCGGCGATACAGCAACAGTCAAAGACGTTCAGGATTTTATAAATGCTCATTCAGGAACTCCGCTGCGCTTCACTGTTGGTGAGCGGCTCACGTGCTGTAAGGCTCCTGTCGTCGTCACTCCAGTTGCCGGAATCGCAGATGGCAAGGCAGGCGTCGGCGTTTCGATCGATCGCATTGGTACGCTCCATTTGCCGCTCGGCCGCGCTATCGTCGAGGCGACGAGGAAAGAATGGTACGTCTCGAAAACTATCTTCGTATTCCTCGGCAAACTCATTCACGATACCGTTCTCGGTCATCCCGATATCTCGGCAGTCACGGGTCCCGTCGGGCTCGTGCACAGTGTCGGCATCACGGCAGGATTCGGATTCTCATATCTCATCTGGTTCATCGCATTCATTTCCATAAACCTCGGCATCATCAATCTCCTGCCCGTACCGGCACTCGACGGGGGACGGCTCTTCTTCCTGCTCATCGAATCGGTCAAAGGTTCTCGCATCAATCCGAAGATCGCAAACATAGTGAATACGGTCGGATTCGGACTCCTCATACTGCTCATGCTCGTCGTGACGTATCACGATATCGTCCATCTCATCAAAGGCTGAAAAACCTTTGACTTATAAGGGATAATTTGGTATAGTGTGCCTACAGTTGCCCGCGGGCAATTTTTTATATGGAAATACGCAATATTGCAATTATCGCCCACGTTGACCACGGCAAGACGACCTTGACCGACTTTTTGATGCGCCAATGCGGTATGTCACAAGAAGGCACGACGATGGATTCGAACGCCATCGAACTTGAACGCGGCATCACCATTTATTCGAAAAATACGTCCGTCGATTACAAAGGCACGAAGATCAACATCGTTGACACTCCCGGACACGCCGACTTCGGCTCCGAAGTCGAACGCGTCCTTCGCGCCATCGACTGCGTGCTCCTGCTCGTCGACGCACAAGAAGGTCCTATGCCGCAGACGCGCTTCGTCCTGAAGAAATCCCTTGAGCTCGGTCTCAAACCTATCGTCATCATCAACAAGATCGACAAACCGGCCGCGAATCCCGACCTCGTTCACGAACAAGTTCTCGAACTCTTCATCGAGCTCGGTGCGTCCGAAGAGCAGATCAACTTCATCACGCTCTACGCCATCGGCCGCGAAGGAATCGCGAAGAAGAAACTGTCCGACGAATCGAAAGATCTCACGCCGCTCCTCGACACCATACTCGAGCACGTTCCCGTCGCATCGACCGGCACTGATCTGCCCTTTGCTGCGCAGGTATTCAACCTCGGCTACGATAACTTCCTCGGACGTCTCGCCATTGCCCGCGTCTATCAAGGTTCGGTGAAAACAGGCGTACCGATCATCGTAAAGAAGCCTGACGGCGAATCCCGCAATTCCAAGATCACGAAACTTTTCACATTCCGCGGCATTCAGCGCGTTGAAGCGGCCGAAGTCACGGCAGGCGACATCATGATCGTTGCCGGAATTCCCGACGTCTATATCGGAGAGACTATCGTCACTGATGCATCCGTCACGCCGCTGCCCGCCATCGCCATCGACGAGCCGACGATCTCGCTCAACTTCCTCGTCAACGATTCTCCTTTTGCCGGACGCGAAGGCAAATATGTCACGTCACGCCAGATCCGCGAACGCCTCGAACGCGAACTTGAGATCAACGTCGGACTCCGTGTGGATTTTGATAGCGGAGAATCCTATAAAGTCTACGGCCGCGGAGAACTCCATATCGCCGTCCTCCTCGAGAATATGCGCCGCGAGGGATACGAACTCCAAGTCTCCCAGCCCGAAGTCATCATCAAAGAAGAAGGCGGACAGAAACTCGAACCGTATGAAGAAGTCACGATCGACGTTCCGGCCGAATCTTCCGGCGCCGTCATCGAGAAAATGACGAAACGCCGCGGTATCATGACCTCCATGCAGGAGAAAGAAGGCATCGTCCGTGTCGTATTCGAGATCCCAACGCGCGGACTTCTCGGCTATCGCGGAGAATTCGTTATTGATACAAAAGGCGAAGGCATCATGTCGTCCATCGTTCTCGGTTTCCGTCCGTACGCGGGCGAGATCCGCAAGCGCGATGTCGGTTCCATGGTTTCCATGATTTCCGGCAAGGCACTCACATTCGCTCTCGGCAATTTGCAGGATCGCGGCGTTCTCTATATCGAACACGGCACGGAAGTGTACGAAGGCCAAGTCGTCGGCAACGTGACGAAAGGGGAGGAGATGTCCGTCAATCCAATCAAGGGCAAACAGCTCACGAATATGCGCGCATCCGGAACTGACGAGACGATCTATCTCAAGCCTGCCTACAAGCTCACCATCGAACGCGGGCTCGAAGTCATGTCAGACGATGAATATCTCGAAATCACGCCCCAGTCCGTGCGTTTGCGTAAGAAATATCTCACCGACCTCGATCGTACTCGAGCCATGCGCAAGAGCTAAATAACGTTTATACATTCAAAAAACAGCCCTTTCCAGGGCTGTTTTGACTTTTGAACCATAATGTGTTATTATAGGCTTGAGACAAAAAAATAAAGTAACGCTTAACTAAATTTAACTTATGAAACAGTATTTAACTATTTTCGCTCTTTTAATTCTCGCTTCCAACCTCCATGCGCAAGACAGCACTGGTTTTTACCATCAGAAAGCCGCCAGCATCATCAGCCGCATCTACGGCGCCGAAGACACATCGGGAATCGTGGTATCCCATGAAAGTAATTTTTGGTATGCACATTCTTCTTTGCCCGATAGCTGGAACAACCATGTGTATTTCTTTGGCACTCACGTATTTGTCGTTCAGTCGGCACATACGACGGACATGCTCGAAGGAGGCTTGCTGTATTATTTTCCGCTTTCAGAAGCGGACAGTATCGGTAAAATCGACTATGCGAACGGACTCCGCGAGTCCAGTGAGCAGGGCAAGGTAACCTTTTTCCAACCGGGACAGTTTTCAATTTCCTGGGAGAAAAAAGATGATGATTTGGCGAAAGCTGAAATCCGCATTCTCTCATGCTCGCAAGTCACTGCCGGTAAAAAGAATTGAGTTGGAAAAATTATTGAAATACGGGGCGTCTCATTACATATGAGCGCCCTTTATTTATTTACGGATGTATCGTAGTATCACTATACATGCAGGAAGAAGCCATCACCATACTCAAAAAAGGCGGCGCAGGCGTGTATCCGACCGATACGCTCTACGGCATCGTCGGGAGTGCATTTTCGAAGAGCGCCGTGGCGCGAATATACACAGTGAAGGGGAGAGATGCCAAGAAGCCTTTTATCATACTCATCAGTTCAATCAATGATCTGAAAAAATTCAGCATCAACTACTTGCTTATTAGGCCAAATAAGCAAGTAGTTGAAAAATTCTGGCCGGGACGTGTTTCCGTCATACTTCCCTGTACCAGTAAAAAATTTGCATATCTCCATCGCGGCACAAAGTCACTTGCTTTCCGTTTACCTAAAAATAAAAAGCTCATAGAGCTTTTGAAAAAAACCGGCCCGCTCGTCGCGCCATCCGCGAATCCGCAGGGAATGGAGCCGGCACACACTATTGCTGAAGCGAAAAAATATTTCGGAGATAAACTCGATTTCTATATTGCCGGAGGACGCAAGGCGGGCAAACCGTCGCGTGTCATATCGCTCGTTTCGGGCACTCCCGTCCGCCTGCGCTAGTCTTGACGGGAGAATATCAAGGAGTACACTTTATATATGAAAAACTTTAAAGGGGGACCGGGTTTCCCTGAAATGTCGCCTGTAGTCGTCGGTCTTGAAGCCGAGAAACAAGGAATAATAACCCAATACAAAGTCGGTCCGGAGGCTGCAAAGCGCTTGGTAAAAGATCCTGCTTCCGGTCAGTGGATGATTGACGGACAAACAGTGGAAAAATGGGACGAAGAGATGCAGAAGCTTTTCAAGCGCGATCCGGGCGCCCCATACGCCTGATTATTTCTCCTTGTTCTTCAGCGCTTCGACATCGCGAGCGAGCGATTCGAGTACGTGCTGGATCTTCTCCAATATTTCGGGATGCGGTTCTTTTGCCTGGCCAGCGGATGGTTTCTCGGCGCCTTCTTCGATCTCTTCGACGTCTTCCTGAATTTCATCGACGTCCTTCTGAATCTCGTCCACATCTTTCTCGATCTCGCCGACGTCTTCGGCAATGTCTTCGACGTTTTCCTGAATCTCCTCGATATCCTCAGACACTTCTTCGAGGTCTTCGGCATGTTTGTTGACCGTCATTTGGATGAATATGGACAGATAGATCGCTTCGAGAGAGACGAGCGTCGTGACGACGAGGAGGATCTTGTCGAAATCAACAAAGAAAGAGAGCACGAGTGCTCCGACGAAGAGAAGGGTGTGAACGAGCAAGGACTCGGTC
>CALRHN010000011.1:14060-15603 GCA_943359425.1 Candidatus Nomurabacteria bacterium
AGCTCGTCGCGCTCGCGGCAGCCCTCTCGAGGCCGATCTGGTGGAATTTTTTCTTGTGGCGAGGGGTCATAAAATGGCTTTGATTTAAACGTTTTTTATTATACTATAGATTGATATGGAAACAATATCAGAAAACAAAAATGGTGCAAAACAGTCTCGGTTTCTGAAGTGGGCCCTCGTCATCGGAATAGTCATTGTCTTCAACTTGCTCGTGAACTATGCCGTTTCTCTCGTCTACAAGGCGCCGGAGAGTCCTTATATGACACAGGCACAGGTTGTCGATAACTATACGACGAAAGAAGACTGTCTCGCCGTCGGCGGCCAGTGGAGCGATCAGAGAAGTGTTCCGACGAAAATGACTCCGCCTGCTCCTGCCCAAGAAGTGACCGGCTACTGCGATCCGTATTTTACGAAGAACAAAGAATTCGAAGCCGCGCAGAAAGTATACCAGCGCAATGTCTTCATTATCCTCGTCGTTGCCGGAGTGCTCGCCCTCGTCGCCTCCGCATTTCTCCCGCTTGAAGTTCTCGTCCTCGGATTCTCATGGGGCGGCGTGATATCGCTCGTCATCGCATCGGTGCGCTACTGGTCTACGGCGGACAACCTCATCAAAGTCCTCATACTCGCCGGCGCTCTCGGCGCGCTCATCTGGGTGGCGATTAAAAAATTCAGGGATTAGTCTTCAGTGCTTAGTCTATAGTCTTTAGAAAGAATCAATGGAAAGCAAGAAAATATCATCATATCAAGATCTCATTGTCTGGCAGAAAAGTTACGAACTCGTAAAGATCGTTTACAAGCTCACAAAACAACTTCCGCAAGAAGAAGTTTATGGCTTGAAGTCGCAAGTTCAACGTTCCGCGGTCTCAATCCCATCTAATATAGCCGAAGGATTTTGCCGGAGAACTCCTAAAGATTTTAAGCAATTTCTCCACATAGCTTTCGGTTCTACAGGCGAACTTTCTACCCAACTCCTGTTATGCCGAGATTTATATAAAATCAATATTGACGAGGCAGACAGTTTAATTGTTGAAGTTAGTAAAATGCTTCGTGCATTTATTGGTAAAATAGCTACTAAAGACTAAGTACTATAGACTAAAGACTATGCGCGACTACGATCATAAAAAAATCGAACCCAAATGGCAGAAGGAATGGGAGAAGAAGAAACTCTATGCCGCGAAACCCTTTCTGCATTCTTCTGCGTCTGGTCGGCGTGGATCTGCGATCAAGCCGAAATTTTACGGCTTGATAGAGTTCCCATATCCGTCCGGCGACGGGCTTCACGTCGGACATATTCGCTCGAACACTGCCATGGACATCATCACGCGCAAGCGCCGAATGGAAGGCTATAACGTCCTCTATCCTATCGGCTGGGACGCTTTTGGCCTGCCGACAGAGAACTATGCCATCAAGACGGGTAAACAGCCGAAAGTCATCACGAAAGAAAACACCGATACATTCCGACGACAGTTGAAAGCTCTCGGCTTCGGTTTCGACTGGGCGCGCGAAGTGAATACGACCGATCCTGCGTACTATAAATGGACGC
>CALRHN010000012.1 GCA_943359425.1 Candidatus Nomurabacteria bacterium
CGGCCGAGCGAAGCTTTGCAAGCTTCGCTCGGCGTATTTCTTTGAGTTCGTCGAGCGTGTTGGCCATAGAGGACAATCGGGCTATTCGAGCGCGATTACCTCGTATTGTACCGTACCTTGCTTACTTTCGAAAGAGCCAATCTCGCCCTTCTTCTTGCCGTAGAGAGCCATGCCCAAAGATGAGTTGTGGGAGATCTTGCCTGCAGCGAGATCCGCTTCTTCGGACCCAACAATGGTGTAGACCTTTTTCTCCTTCGTGCCGACTTTTTGGACGGTCACGGTGGCGCCGACTTCGACTTTCGTGCTGTGATGTTTTTCAACAACGACGGAAGACTGGAGCACGGACTCAATCTTCGAGATGCGCTCTTCGAGCTTGCCCTGCTCTTCACGGGCCTGATGGTATTCGGCGTTTTCGGAAAGATCGCCCAATGATTTTGCGAATTCGAGTGCTTCGAGGATTTCTTTGCGTTTCGGTCCCTTCAATTCCTTGAGTTCTTCGATGAGCGCTACGCGCTTTTCTTCAGTGATATAGTTTTGATTTTGATCCATAAAAAATAAAAACCCCTGATTACCATAGCGGTTACTGGGATTAATATGAGAGACATTCTAGCGGATTTAGGGCAAAAAGTCAACCCAAAGAGCCGCAAATAGCGGAGAAAGTGTGCTACCATAGATGGCACATGAAGGACTCGAAGATCAGTATCAGAGAGGTGAAAACAGAGGCGGATTACGCCCCCGAACGCTCTTTTCCTGCGAGCTATTTCACCCAAGGATTCAGGTATGGGCAGTGGCAGGAAGCCATGGGACGCAAGGTTTTCCGCTTCGTAATACGCGAAGCTGACGCCAGTATCGGCTATTTTCAAGTCGTCATCTATCCGCTCACCAAAGGCAAGGCCTATGGGTATATTCCCCACGGTCCCGTACTTGCACGACTACTCGACACAGAGATTGCGGCCGCTCTGCGAGAAACCCTCTCGCGCGTCGGCCGCGAGAACAATCTGGCCTTCGTCCGTTTCGATATATCTCCGAAAGAGTACGCGGGAAATGCTCTCGGACAATCATCGCCCATCGCTTCATACTACGGCGCATACTTTCAGTCGAAATACGATTGGGTGCTCAATATAGGCAGGAGCGAGAAAGAAATTCTCACCGACATGCATCAGAAGACGCGCTACTCGATCGGACTGGCGGAGCGCAAGGGCGTCACAGTGAAAAAAGTGACGGGAAGCGAACTCTTGGAATATTTTGAAACATTTTATGCCCTGCTCTTGGAGACGAGCATTCGCGGAAAGTTCGCCCTTCATCCGAAAGAATATTATCGCCACATGTTTCAGAGCGGAAAGATCGATCCCAGTATCGTCCTCTACGTCGCATACTATGAAGGAGAAATTCTCGCCGCGCACATGGTGATATTCTACGGCACGACGGCATTCTATCCGTTCGGCGGTTCACGCCGGGACAAGAGAGAAGTCGTTCCCGCATACGCTCTCCACTGGCAGGCCATACGCGATGCGAAAGAACGCGGATGCACGGAGTATAATTTCGGCGCCATCGACACGGGAGAAGCCGTCACGCACGAGAACTGGAGCGGCATCTCTGATTTCAAACGCAAATGGGGCGGACGCGTCGTCGTACACGCAGACTTCCGCGATCTCGTGCTCAAACCGTTTTGGTACTATCTCTATATCGGACGAAAATATCTTAAGCGGCTACTAAAGTAAAACTGCGCCAAGAGATTATTCAATTTGTGCTCGTATATTCCGGCGTATAGACGTGCATCCAGTCGAGCACCATGTGCACGACGTGCGTTGCGCCCGAGTTCGAATCGGGACCGTTTTCCATGACGACGACGATGGCGTATTTCGGATTCTCGTATGGGAAGAATGCCTCATTCCACGAGTTGACCGTATGCGTCGTGAGATTCACCTGCGCCGTTCCTGTTTTCGATGCGACGGAAAGTCCCGAGATCTGGAGGCCGGGCGCAGTGCCTTCGGTGACAGTGAGGCGCATGCCTTCGCAGACAATCTGGAAGAAGGAGGGATTGAGATCGATAGTGGTAGAAGCAAGCGTTGGTGCCGGATCTTTTAGGATATGCGGAGTAAAGAGCGTCCCGCCGTTTGCGATCGCGGCGACTCCTCGTGCCATCTGGAGGGGCGTGACTTGGAATCCGTATTGTCCGATAACGGTGTGATACGTATCACCGACATTCCAGTGCGTTCCCGGAAATGTTTTCTCTTTCCAGTCCGGAGTCGGAATAACTCCCTCGAGTTCACCCGGCAGATCGATGCCCGTCTTCGCAGCGAGTCCGAACATGCTCGTGTATTTTTCAATATTGAGAATTCCCATGCCGCGCTGGCTCTTGTATCCGCCGCCGACTTCGTAGAAATACACGTCAGATGAGACAGCTATGGCATGACGTATGTCCGTGTATCCGTTCACGCGCCAGTCCTTGAAAACGGAATCCATTTTCGGATTGTAAGGATTCGGAATCGAGATCGATCCGGTCGAAAGTATCTGCGTCGATGGAGTAACGACGCCTGTGTCGAGGGCACCGAAGGCGACGAAGGGTTTGACGATGGACCCGGGCGCATAGAGTCCGGCGATGGCGCGATTGAGAAATGTTTTTCGCTTGTCAGAAAGATAGCCTTTGATCGCGGCCGCATCGCCTCCGTCGGAGAGAATATTCGAATCGTATTCCGGATAACTTGCGATGCCCAGTATTTCCCCCGTGTGAACATCCATGATGACACCCGCTCCGCCGACAAATGATCCGTCGATGGCAGTTTGCCTGATTTCTTTATACAACTCTTCTTGCACGCGTGAATCGATGGAGAGCGTGATGTTCTCTCCATGCTGGGGCGGATTGGTGATATTTTCGGACTGCACATTTCCTTTCACGTCAGTCTCGACGATGCGCAGACCGTTTTCCCCTTTCAATATGTCATCAAATGATTTCTCTACGCCGGCCATGCCCTTGAATTCGCTCTGCCAGTAGAATCCAGCCTTGTCCTGCGACGGATAGCTCACGTAGCCGAGCAAGTGGCCAAAGCCCGCCGCACCGATGTATTTGCGATGCGGAAATGGGTCGCCGTTTTCCTGCTGGACATTCGAAGCGAGTTCGACGCCGTTACGATCGAGCACTATGCCGCGGTCGGCGAAGATCGGATCACGATGGAGGCTATTGTTCTCGCTCTGTTTCGCATACGCTTCGCCTTTTGATATCTGGAGAATACCGAGCCGTCCACCAAAGAGAATAGCGACGGCAATGAAGAATCCCGCGAGATAGTACGCCGCGCGTTTCGGAATCGTCTGTTCGAGGCGGCCTTCGAACTGCTGTGTGTTGAATTCGGGAAGATTTTTCGAATCGAGAAAGATCTCGTCAGGAGCAACGTCCATGCTGCGCGTTTTCGAGCGAAAATGTTTTCTGAATGAAGTCATTTTGAATACAGGAATTTTTTCTTAAGAGTTTCGATAATGAAAAAGATTGCCGCACCGATAAGCGTCATGACGGAGAGCGAGGAGAAGAAGCGGCGTTCGGGAATGGCGTAGAATATGTCGATGAGGAAGAAAGCGAGAGGAAGCTCGTAGAATGCAGGGAAATACCAAGCGCCGCCCACGGCAAGTACTGCCGAGAACCAGAACGGCATGTAGAAAATGGAGAGAATGAGGAGAATATCGTATACAATGCGTCGCATAGAGCGAATTGTATACTAGGTCTCCATAATTGCAAAATTAGCGCGCCGCAGGCGGCGGAGAAGACTTTTTCTTCTTCATTTTGTGGCGAATGGCCTTATAGATGATACGGACAATGAGGGCAACGACGAGAAGAATAAGCCCGTAAAATAGGATAGGCGTATTCAATATGAATGAGAACAATGTGAGGAAGAAGAGCGTCACATAACGGATGGGAGTGTCGACATATTTCTCGGACGGAGAGGCCGCGGAAGCGGTCGTACCGGCAGACTCCTTGCGCAGAGCGAGAGCGGCAACGTCTTTCTTCTCCTGCACAGTCGAACCGGTCGTACTGCGCCACGTGTCGATAGTGCCCACGACACCACCGACCGCGCCCGTAAATACTGTCGGCGTATGCGAGGTAATAATCTTCTCGAGAGCGTCGACTTGTTTCAAGACAGGAACTTCATCGGATGGCACTGTCGATTTCGGAAGAATGCGCTTCATTACGGTGCGTTTACTCGCGGCCGTCTCGGTATGGTCGATGAAGACTGATTCTGTCTTGCCGAGCGGGAGAACGACTTCGGGATCGATGATCTTGGCCGTGATGGAATGATCGCCGGCCGTTACGTTCCAGTCGATGGAGACGTCTTTGAGATTCTTCGGGACGACGACGAAATCCTGCCGGCCGAGAATCGTCGTCTTGTCGTAGAATTCGACACTACCGCGGATCGTCTGATCTCCGCCGTTGAAGACGACGGTGTATATCTTGATCGCATCGCCGTCAGAGAAAGGATCTTTAGAATACCAGATCGGCGCCGTGATAAAGCCGACATTGGACTGCGCCTCGAAAGTCGCGAATGTCGGAGAGGCAACGAAGAAGCAGAGGAAAAATATGAGAAAGAATTTCTTCATGAGTGTATTGTACTACATCTCTTCCCGTGCGGGAACGTTATTCCATACTAGTCGCGTATGTTCCAGAGAGTGCGGCACCGGCGAGTGTGAGGCGTTTTGCAAATGCAGTCTGTGCAGCGGAAACGTTTTCATTCTTGCCCGCCCATGCGGCGAGTGCGGGTTCCTGAAGTGCGCGTGCGTATGAGAAGGTGACTCCCCACGGATATGGACCGCGTTTGGTGATTTCGGAAAGATTCTCTGCGGCCTGTGCCGGTGTTTGTCCGCCAGAGAGGAAGACGACTCCGCCGCACTCGGAAGGAACTACACTCTTGAGGACGCGGGCGGTGCGTTCTGCGACGTCAGTAGCAACCATTGTCTCGCCGCTTCCCTTGCCGGGAACAACCATGCTTGTCTTCAATATGAGGCCGGGCAGATAGACGCCGTATGAGGCCATTGAAGCGAATACTGTTTCGAGAGTTTTCTGCGTCACGGATTCGGCACGAGCGATGCCGTGCGTGCCATCGAGTATGACTTCGGGTTCGATGATGGGAACGAGTCCGGCTTCTTGCGCAAGTAAGGCATACATGGCGAGCGTGTCGGCGTTCGCACGGACACAGGCATCAGTCGGCATGTTCTCTCCGATAGTAATGACGGAGCGCCATTTCGTGAAGCCCGCACCCATGGCGACGTATTCGGCGAGACGCTGGCGCAAACCGTCGAGGCCTTCCGTCATTTTCTCTTCAGGAGAATTCGGAAGGGCAACTGTTCCCTTGTCTACCTTGATACCAGGAATGATTCCTGCTCCTGCGAGCATTTGTGCGAACGGCATGCCGTTCGAAGCGCTCTGGCGAATCGTTTCGTCGTAGAGAATGACGCCGCTCAAGAATTGTTTTGATTCAGGTGTCGTGAAGAGCAGTTCGCGGTATGCCCGGCGAGAATCTTCCGTTGTCGGAGCACCAACGGACTCGAAGCGCTTGTTACATGTTCCATTGCTCTCGTCTGCGGCGAGGATGCCTTTGCCCTGCGCGACCAATGCCTTTGCCGTACTCTCCAATTTTTGCGTGTCGATCATAGAAAAAATGTAAAAAATTATAATGATGCGTCGTGCTTGTGCCTGAAGACAAAGTCGGCGATAACGGTGACCCAACTCGTACTCGACGGGATGAGATTGAAGACGATGGAGAATGTGAAGAGGACGAATGATGCCGTCGTATTATAGAATCCGACGACAATGGCGATCGCCGCGATGACGACGGGCAGGAGGATGCGGATATCACCGTTCTTGTCGTCGCGCGGCGTCATTGTGTTGATCTCGATGGTACTTGAGCGAATGACATATTTCTTCATGACATAGAGCGAGAGACCGATCAGGATGACGTTGATGCCGAAGATGAGCGTGGCGACCGGAGTCTGACTATATGTACCGAGCAACTGTCCGGAAAACGGCACGAGGGCGATGAAGAAAAAGAAGATTGCATTGATCGTGGTAAGATTGATATCAATATTCTTCGCATAGATGGACACTATATAGTGGTGTCCGCGCCAATACGTGAAGAGGAGGGCGAAAGAGATGATGAAGGAGAGAAGGAGCGGCAGGTTAGCCATGAGAGCGGCCCAGAGTGCCTTGTCAGTTACGGGAGAGGCCAATACGGGAATCTTCAGGTTGAAGATAAGGAGAGTCATGGCGATGGCAAAGATGCCGTCAGCGAGCTGGTCGAGTCGTGCTTGTTTCATGCCCCCAAGTATAGCTCAAAACAATTCTGGAAGAAAGCGAGCTGTGGAAATTATTTCAAACGAAACGATTCGCGCATTTGGTCAAAAGTTTCGATCAGGCGGGCACGATCGTAGGCCGTTTTCGTACCCGGCGGATAGTTGTCGATATTGTTGCTGTGGATGAAATACCGGATCGAGAGACATTGAGCACGATCTGCCGTGGTATAGATTGTTTCGTCGTAGCGATTCCCCGCCACCGCGCCCACTGTGTGAACGACGGTGTAGGCGATGCCATTGTCATTGAGAGAAGAGATCTCCGTTGCGCCATCGGCAAAGTCAGTTGCGAGACATTTTGAAGAGACCGGCGTCTCAATGGCGAGTTTCGTGTCTGATGCGACGAGATTCGTCCCTTCTCCCCACGATGCGGGAACGGTAAATGAAATGCCGTGAATATTTTTGCCCCGACCGAGCGCCGTGTACAAATAATTCTCGTCGACGGCGAAATCGGCGGGATAGTCGATGGAGAAATAGGGCGATGCGTCATACCGTTTCCAGCCCTCGGCCGGAGCGGCAAGAGGAGCGGGAGGAGGGCTTTGATTAAGTTGGATGACAAAAAGAACTGCAGTGACGAGAATAATGGCAACAGCACCGACGGCGAGTCTATGGGAGTGAGCGTATCTCATACGTTTAGTATATACCTTTTGAACGAAAAACACTCCGGCTTCATCCGGAGTGTTTTTGAGAGTTGGAAATTTATTCAACGATGAGCGTGCCTTTCATGCCCATGGCGCGATGCGAGCCGACGGAACAATAGTATTCGAATGTGCCCGTCTTGTCGGCGACGAAAGTAATGCTCGCCGCCTGCCCTGCTTGGATGACGGGCGTACTGACGTTGAACGCATCTATCTTCAGATCATGTATGCCGCCATCGTTCTTGAAATTAATAGTTACTGTGTCGCCTTTGTTCACCTTGATCATGTTCGGCTTTAGATAAAAATTCCCGCCGTTCACATCGAACGTGACGGCTTTGGAAACATGCAGGATCACGCCCGCATCAAGCTGTGTCTGCGGATTGGTCTCGGCCGGAGCTGTTTGTGCATTCATCGGCATAGCCGTCGTTTCTTCCGTACTTGCCTCTTTGGAAGCCTTGGTGCCGGAGAGCTTGATACCGGCGACGATTGCAAGAACAATGATAATAAGACCCGCGAGTATTGTTTGTTTTTTCATATAAAGATTATACAGCGAATAATTACTTGTTGGCAACTATTTGATCAGAACATTTTTGATATTGACGAATTCTTTGATGCCGTAGTGGGAAAGCTCGCGGCCGAAGCCGGATTTCTTGATCCCGCCGAAGGGCGTGCGGGGATCGGAGCGCACCATGGTGTTAACGAAGACATTGCCAGCGTCGATACGAGTGATGAGTTTCTTCGCCTTCGCGATATCAGCCGTGAATATGGCCGCACCGAGACCATAAGGCGTGTCATTGGCAATCGTGATCGCTTCGTCTTCATTTGAAAATGTGATAACCGGCGCGACAGGGCCGAAAACTTCTTCGTCATAGACGGGCATTCCCTTTTTCACCCCGGTAAGAATCGTCGGCTCATAGAAATATCCGCGCTCGCCGACACGTTTGCCGCCGCAGGCAATCGTTGCGCCTTTCGCGACCGATTCATCGACTTGGCGCATGACTTCGCGCAGGCCCTGTTCGTTTGCGAGCGGACCGACATGCGTCTCCGGCGCGAGCGGATCGCCGACGACGAGAGCTTCGAATTGTTTTACGAAAAGTTTCGTGAATTCTTCGGCAACACTTTCGTGAACGATAAACCGTTTCGCGGCCACACAGCTCTGCCCCGCATTGTTCTGAATACGCGCGAGAGCCGCCGTTTCCGCCGCAAGGGCGATATCGGCATCGGCGAGAATGATATACGGATCGCTGCCGCCTAACTCGAGGACTGTTTTCTTGATCTCTTCGCCTGCAATGCGTGCGACGTCGCTCCCCGCTTTCTCGCTGCCCGTGAGCGTTACGGCTGCAATGCGCGGATCGCGGATGACACTTTCGACGCGCGAGGCCGAAAGGAGAAGATTCTGAAATGCGCCGTCAGGGAATCCGCATTCGATGAAGGCGCGCTCGATCGCTTCTGCGCATTGCGGAACATTCGAAGCGTGCTTCAATATGCCGACATTTCCGGCCATGAGCGCCGGCGCTGCGAAACGGAATACCTGCCAGAACGGAAAGTTCCACGGCATGACGGCGAGGACGACGCCCAACGGATCGAACTGGGCATACGCTTCGCTTGCCGTTGTTTTGAAAATCTCATGCGCGAGAATGTTCTCGGCATTGTCGGCATAGTAGTCGCACGTGAGTGCGCACTTCTCGACTTCGGCGATGCCGTTTAGCATTGTCTTGCCCATTTCGATGGCAGCCAAGACGGCGAGTTCTTCTGCGTGTTCGCGCAAGTAGAGGCCGAGTTTTCGCACGAGGGCTTCTCTCTCGGCAAATGTCGTCGTCTTCCACTCTACGAAAGCCGAATGCGCTTTCGCGAGCTTTGCCTCGAGTTCTGCTTCGGAAATCTCTTCGAATGTTTTCACGACTTCTTCAGTCGCAGGATTTTTGGATTGAATGGGCATAAAATATTATATTGCTTCCAATTCTTTGCGCAGTGCTGCGCCTAACGCCTCGCCGTTCTCGGAATAATCGATCGGACAGTCAATAATATGAACACCTTTCGAGTCGAGCGTTTGTTTGAGCGTCGCGCGCAATTCGTCAGTGCTCTTGAGACGGTAGCCTTTCGCGCCGAAACTCTCGGCGAGTTTTACGAAGTCGGGATTGCCGAATGAGAGTCCGAAATCCGGCAGCTGCATATCTTCTTGTTTCCAGCGGATCATGCCGAAACCGGAATCGTTTAAGATGAGAACGACGAGATCGATGCCGAGACGCTGCGCCGTTTCGAGTTCGGAAATATTCATCATGATGCCGCCGTCGCCGGCAACGACGAGGACTTTTTTCGCGGGATAGAGGAGTTTCGCCGCGATTCCTGCCGGCAGTCCTGCGCCCATCGTGGCGAGAGCATTGTCGAGGAGAACGCTTCCCTGTTCATGCGCCATGTAATTGCGCGCAATCCAGATCTTATACATGCCGTTGTCGAGAGATACGATGCCGTCGTGGGGAAGAGCAGCGCGGATATCGGCGACGACGCGTGCGGGACGAAGCGGGAAGCGCGCGTCGAGTGCCGGAGTATGCAGGCTTTTTTCAAATGCATTTTTGACGCGGAAGAAATAGTCGAAATTCCAAGATGCCTGCGGGCGGACCGTTTCGGAGAGCATCCAGAGCGCGTGCGAGACATCGCCGACGACTTCGTGCGTCGGCACATAGACCGTATCGATGTCGGCGGGAGAGAAATTCACATGAACGACGACGTGTTTCTCCGGCGTGAGAATGGACGGCGGCTTTTCCGTGATGTCGTGGCCGACCGTGATAACGAGATCGGCATGCTCGATGGCTCGATGCGCGTAGTCGTTCGCCGAGAGCGCCGTCGTGCCTATGTAGAGCGGAGAGCTTTCGTCTTCGACGCCCTTGCCCATCTGCGTGGTGATGAACGGAATCTTTGTCTTGTCGAGAAAATTCTTCAATTGCTTGCGGACAAGTTTGCGATTCGCTCCGGCTGCGATGATGATGAGCGGATGTTTGGCGCGTTCGATGGCGCGAGCGGCATTCTCGATCGCTTTCGGATCGGGACCAGGACGGCGGACTTTCTCCGTCTTGATCACCGATGCGCTCGTCATCTCGGCGGCGATGTCTTCAGGGAATTCGAGATGGACGGCGCCGGGACGTTCGCCTTCGGCGAGACGGATGGATTCGAGAACCATAGATGGTACGCGCTCCGCCGATGGAATCGTCGCCGAATATTTCGTGATCGGCTCCATCATTCGCACGGTGTCGATGATTTGGAATTTACCTTGCTTGCTCCGGCGTACCGGTTTCTGTCCCGTGATGACGAGGAGTGGCATGCCGCCGAGCTGTGCGTAGGCAACGCCGGTGACGAGATTCGTGGCGCCGGGACCGAGCGTCGAGAGCGCGACGCAGGCCTTGCCCGTGAGGCGTCCCATCGTTGCCGCCATGAAGACGCTCGCCTGTTCATGGCGCGTCGTGATGAAGCGGATCGAAGAGCGACGGACGGCGTCGAGAAGAGCGAGATTTTCTTCGCCGGGCAAGCCGAACATGTATTTCACGCCTTCGTTTTCAAGGCATTTGACCAAGAGATCTGCTGCGGGGATTTTAGCTTTTACCGCCTCGTTTTGCATTCCCCGAGTATACCATAAGTAAAAACCGCCCGAGAGGGCGGTTTTTAGTAGATATTATTTCTTCTTTTTGGCGACGACTTTCTTCTTCGGTACGGCTTTCTTGATATGGCGCCATTCTTTCTTCATGTCTTTCGCATAGGCACGAAGTTCTGCGGGAGCGACTTCTTTCGCTTTCATATAGGCGGCAGCAACGCCGTCGACGACTTTGTTGTAGACCGGCTCCGTGACATTCTCGAGATCTTCGAGCTTGTGAACGACTTCGCCCTTCATCTTGAGCATCCAAGCCTTTGCCTTCTTCTGATTCTTCTTGCCGTGAGGACCGAAAAGGAAATATGTTGCCGCCGCAACTGCGACGACTCCGGCGCCGATGGCGAGATTCCTTCCTGCGTGACTCTTGGCTTTTACTTGTTTTTTCATAGTATGGTGAAAATTAGAATTATAAATATCGATCATCACTCCTACTATTTTGCCGTACGGGAACGCTTTTTATTACGAGGGAAGAGAAATGAGAAGACGCGGCTCTCGCGAACATCGGTGACGATGCCGTGCAAGTCTTTGCCCGCGCCCTTCAGTTCTGCATCAGCCGTATCGGCGAGACGGTCGAATTTGCGCACTGCGCCGATGAGATAGATGACAAATACAACGATAGCAATGGTGAAGACAACGACGGCAATCGTCGTCACGAAGAAAAATATATCCGCTTTCATGAATGTCTGCATTACTTCAGTATAGCAGAATACCCGAAATAATGCGGATTATGCGCCAAGCAAGGCAACTGACCGTTTGATGGCGACAAAACTATATCCCCAGAGAAAGGGCGGCCACAGCGGCATGAGTCCGAATAAGCTGTTGCGGATAAATGTCTCGACGCCCGTAGAGACGAAGAGATATTCGCAAGCGATCATCGTGAAGAATCCGAATACGAAAATAAATATGTCGTGAGACATCCGCTTGATGAAAAATGCGATGAGGATAATGACGGCGTACAGAGCCGCGAGCACATAGTCATTGGCAACAAAAGGAATGAGCCCGATCATGACGAGGATGGGGAGTGCGTTAAAAAAGATATGTTTGATCTTTCTCATAGTCAAAAGTATAGCACGGCTTTATTTCTTTTTCTTCTTCCCCTTCTCCATGGCCTTGCGGAGACTGATGTCGTAAGAGATCTCGACGAGACGGGCGAGTTCTTCGCGATTTTCGAGAATTTCGAGCGGGATCTTGTAATACGAGAGCGACGTTTTCTTGCCGTTCTTCATGTCATACGTGAACGGCTCGCTACCCATAGCGTCATACTCCGCTTTATTCGTCTCGTCCACTTTCAGATAGAGCTCGTCGGCGACGATAATGCCAACGATGGTACCTTCTTTATATAAACCAAATCCCGAAAACATCGCACGCGCCGACATTCCGGGAAGATCAACGAGCTGATCTCCGATGACGTATTCGACGAATTCGTTGCTTTTCATATTAGTTCACAGTGCGCAGGTGCGAGCCGTTCTTCGCGTAACAATCCTGACAGCAGAGAACCTTTTTCGACGGACGAGTGCGGTCATCGGAATAATAATTCTCCGTCGGGCCTTCGCAGAAGAAACACTGCCCGACGACGACTTTGTTCTCCGTCGGCACGACATCCGTCGTCATGCGATTGTCGAAGACGAAGAGTGTTCCGTTCCAATGCTTGCCGGGAAATTCTTTCATGTAGGTGTGGATGCCGTCCTTCAACTGGTAGAGATTGGAAAATCCTTCGCGTTTCAGCAAACAGGTCGCCTTCTCGCAGCGGATGCCGCCCGTGCAGACCGTGACGACTTTCTTGTCTTTCAGATCGCCAAGTTCGGCGATCTTGGCAGGCAGGTCGCGGAAATTTGCGAGCTTTGGATCGATAGTTTTGTCGAAACGGCCGCTTGCGACTTCGTAGTCGTTGCGCAAGTCGAGCACGACGAAGTCTTCGCCATTCTCATACCATCTCTCGAGTTCTTCGGCAGGCAGCTGCGTCGCCGTCTCCTTCGCCACATCGAACATTCCTGCACCTAATGTGACAACTTCTTTCCGCACGCGGACGGAGAGTTTCGGAAATGCCTGGCCTATACCGGCGCTCTCTTTCACGACGACATCGGCGAACATGGGATCGTTCTTGAGGAATTCTTTGTACGCTTCGATACTTGCAGGAGTTCCTTCGAATGTCGCATTCACGCCCTCGGGAGCGACGATCATACGGCCAACGAGACCAAGTTCGGCGCATTTCGCCCGATGCGCGTCGGCAACCGCCTTTGGGTCGGCGAGCGGGATGAATTTATAGAATAATATGATGATGAAATCATTCATGGGATTATAGTATCAGATCGCGGACGCATTTGAGTAGTGCGGCGCGGGCGCCGCCATTGAAACTGTGATCGCCGGGAAGGGTCAATATTTTTATTTTCGGATCAAGTCCTGACAGATCAACATCGCCCAATACATTGTCTTGTTCCGGTTTGACCATAATGACTTCCGCGAGCTGCGCCAATGCATCATACTCTTGGATCGGTTGAGCAACTTTGCGCTCGCTCCAGTATTGCGCGGGAACAACTATTGTTCCGATGGACGTGGTGTATGTGGTAATGCCATCGAGATCTACTGTTCCGTGATATTTGTCACGAATTCGCGCAAGACTTCTTTCGGCACTCAAATCAACGACGGGCGAAAGAAGGAGAACTTTGCGAAGGCCTTGCGGTTTCGCGAGAGCGGCGACGATCGTGCCTTGCGAATGACAGATGAGATCGATGACGGCATCGGGATTCGCCGTGCGAGCTTTTCGGACTTCCTCGTTCAACATTTGCGCTTGCACACTGAAGGGTCGGATAG
>CALRHN010000013.1 GCA_943359425.1 Candidatus Nomurabacteria bacterium
GTTGGCGCTGTTGAGCAGGGCATCTCCGACACAATCAGTGCAGTTGATCATGAAAGGTTCTCGTGGTGGCAGTGTGGCGCGGAATTTTTCAAATTCTTCTTCCGCTCTTTTTTGGCCTCGGTATGTGTGCAGTTCGTATGAATCGAGAATCTTCTGATATTCGTCTTTCGTATATTGCTTGTTCTGAAACATATACTGCCCGTTCCGGAGTCCGACGCACGAGAAGCAATCTTGGCAACTGCGGCAATCATCCATGAACGCACAGTTCACGAGTGTTGCAGAGTAATAGCAAAATCGACAGTCGTAGCACTGGTTGAGAAAAATAGATTCGTAGATGCGTTCGGAGTTGAAAATATCCATCGAATCTACAATCTCGACAGCATTCGGTCCGGAGATACCGTACGAATACATGCACTCTTCGTTTTTCCACGCCATGGAAACCATGTAGCTGTTTTTGGCATATGCTTCGTTCTGCGTGTATTCGCAGCCGACGCTTCCGATGCCGTTGTCATTCATCAAGGCAAGCAGAGGCACTTCTTTCTGGAGTTCGTGGAACTGATCGAAAAACGGCCGCGAAAAGTCGAAATCTCTGCCGTAGGATTTCGGATCCCACGCATCGCTCCACCAATACTTCACCGAATATACTTTTCGGTCTTTGGCCGGCGCATAGAGCGAGATGATCTTCTCTCCCGTGACATCGCAAGTGCGATTGTAAAAAGTCAGATCGTTCCGCCACGCCATACGTCGCTGTCTGCGGCAGTCCGGACAGAACGTCGGCGGAGGAACATTTATTTTTTTATAGAAAGAAAAGTCATCCGGTTCGATAGTAAAATCAATTTTGCAATTTTGGCAGTTTCTCTTTTCCATTTTTCTAATGTAATTTATTCTATAATTCTAACGAACTTTAGAATACTCTTGCTTATTCCTATCACCAATTCCCCGACAGATATCCTTCACAATACTCGGCCCTTCGTAGATGAAGCCGGAATAGACTTGGACTAGCGCCGCCCCCGCTTGGATCTTTTCGATGGCGTCTGATGGCGTGAAGATGCCGCCGGAGGCGATGAGAGGAATATTCGGCGCGTGTTCGTGGATGTAGCGGATTATTTCTGTCGAGCGTTTCTGGAGCGGCAGTCCCGAGAGTCCTCCGTTGCCTATGTGCGCGAGTTCGCCGGCGGACGTCGTGAGATTGCTCCGGTCGAGCGTCGTGTTGGTGGCGACAATGCCGGCTATACCCGTGTCGCGGACTACCGTGATGATGTCGTCGATCTGTGCATTCGACAGATCGGGAGCGATCTTGAGGAGGATCGGTTTGTCGGCGAGGGTTTTATTCACTGCCTGCAATCTGCTGAGGAGTCGCGAGAGCGACGCGCTGTCCTGCAGTTCGCGCAAGCCCGGTGTATTCGGACTGCTGACGTTGACAACGAAATAATCCACGGCGTCGGAGAGGGTGCGGAGGCAGGCTTCGTAGTCGTCCCCCGCTTTTTCATTCGGCGTGTCCTTGTTCTTGCCGATATTGCCGCCGACGATGATACGCTCGCGGCGAGCTTCCAAGCGCGTAGCTGCGCCTGCCGCACCGCGATTGTTGAAGCCCATGCGATTGATGAGGGCACGGTCGGGAACGAGGCGAAAGAGGCGCGGTTTCGGATTGCCCGCCTGCGGCTGTGGCGTGACCGTGCCGATCTCGACAAATCCGAATCCGAGACAGGCGAGAGGGTCGACAAATCGCGCGTCCTTGTCGAATCCGGCAGCGAGTCCGACAGGATTGGGAAAGGTGATGCCCCAGAGCGTGCGGGAGAGCGACGGATCGTGGATGGCGTAGAGAGATTTGAGCAGTCGTCCAACGAACGGAACGGAATAAGCGAAAGAGAGTAGATTCATGACCCGATAATGGACCTTTTCCGAATCCTGCGCAAAGAGTATGGTGCGAATGAATGGATACATGATATGTGTAATGATTTTTATTCTATAATTCTAACGAACTTTAGAATACTCTTGCCGCGTGCGGTGAGCGTATGGCGCACAATATGCCCTTCATTTCTTTTCATAAGAAGTCCTGCCGTATACATTTTAGTTATATGGGCAGAAATATTTTTGAAGTCTGATTTTACTTTCTCCGATATTTCCTGCAAGGAGAGTTCGGGTTCTTTGTCGAGCAAGACAAGTATCTCGATCCGCCGATGGTTTGCAAACCCTTTTATTATTCTTTCCAATACCCTGTTTGTCTTTTTCATGGCGTATTTATTCTATAATTCTATAGAATTATAGAATGTTTTGCAATGACACTACTTCCCTCTTTGCTTCCATTCCTCGATCTTTTTATGATCACCGGACAGGAGTATCTTGGGGACTCGGTGTTTTTTGCCTTTGTGAATGAGGATTTCGGGACGAGTGTAGAATTCTGACGACGAGACGCGCTCTTCTTCGAGGGATTCGTATTTGCCGAGAACGCCCTGTATCTGGCGCGAGATGGAATCGATGAGAACCATAGCCGGCACTTCCCCGCCTGTGAGGACATAGTCGCCTATGGAAATATTCTCTGCTTTCAAAATCTTGGCGACGCGGGCATCGATGCCTTCGTAGCGGCCGGAGATCATTATGATGTCGGTATATTTTTTCGCCGTGCTTTTCGCATATGCCGTGTCGAATTTCTTGCCGGAGGGAGAGAAATTTATAATTTTTATTTTAGCTTTCCCGCCCGAACGACTGGAGCCGTTCAGTCGGGCGGGCTTACTCTTGATCTTCTTCACCGCCGCCACTACCGCTACGAGTACGGGTTCTGCGCGAATGATCATGCCCGGGCCGCCGGCATACGGCCGGTCGTCGACTTGGAGTGACACATTGCCGTCCGGCCAGACCTTGCGGTATTTGCCCGTGACGAAAAGGCGCGGATTGTAGAAAGAGACTTTGATGCGTTTCTCCTTGATAGCCCGCGCGAGAATAGACTCGCCGAGATAGGAGTCGAACATTTCGGGGAATAAGGTTATGACATGAAAATGCATAAAATGAGTATGCGTTATTGACTAAAATCTTGCAAGTGATACCGTGGGACTGAACCCTTAAAAACAAACGAGAATGAAAGCTAAAATCCTTCCGTGGATCGAAGCCATGCGGCTCTCGGTCACAATACCAGCTGCCCTCTTGGTGCATGTTGGAGCACATTTGGCACACACTGATACTAACTGGCTGCTTGCCTTTGAAATATTCCTTATTGCCGGACTGGCAATGATACATAATGATTATTACGACCGTGAAAATGATATCAAGAAAGGCAAGACTTTTGCATACGAACATCCGCAAGAGTTTCGAAGAGTGCTTATCATAGGATGGTTGGTTGTATGGATTCTTGCCCTGACATTCCTCTTGCTGCAGTATTGGGTAACATTGCTGCCAGTTATTGTCATCTCGATATGTTATTCATATTTCCGGAAAATCATTTACCTGCAAACGCTCTGCGTAGCATTGACCAGCGCGAGTCCGCTGATTATCGGACACATAGATGATTCGCAAAAGGACCCGATGCATCTCAATATTATTTTCTTCTTCGTTGTTCTCCTCTCTATTTATGCAAGAGAAGTCATCAAAGATATAGAAGACCGTAACACTGACAAAGGCTGGAAAAATACACCGGTGAGCAAAGGCAGAGAGCCTCTGCACGAATATATTGAAGTCGCAGGATCGCTAATGTGCATATGTACTATGATTCTGGTTGCAGTGTTCAAACAAATTTCCGAACATGCCTCTCCTGTAGCAAGCCTATTTCTAATGCTTGCAATCGGTTGCTGTGGAGGAGTTCTCTCGTGGCAGAATCCAGATTTTCTTCCCGGAGTACCACGATATCGTGAACGCTCCGATACGGAAGTCGAAATCGACCTTGCAACGGGTAAAAAATGGTTTTATGGAGCGATGTTCTGCCTCATTGTCGGACTTTCATTTGTGTAAATAATATCCCTTAGTAAAAAATCACGGCTAGAAAAAGTCGTGATTTTTTATTGGGGATTCATGACATCACTCACGATCTTGCCGTCAGCCATCGTGATCGTGCGATGCGCGAGTTTTGCGTATTCGGCTTCGTGCGTGACCATGACGATGGTCTGGCCTTCGCGGTTGAGATTGAGGAAGGTTTGAATGACTTGTTCGGACGTTTCGGAATCGAGGTTCGCTGTCGGCTCATCGGCGAAAATTATTTTCGGATCGTGTGCGATGGCGCGGGCGATGGAAACGCGCTGTTGCTGACCGCCCGAGAGCTGGCTCGGGAGATTGTGCATGCGATCGAGCAATCCGACGCGTTCGAGAGCGCGTTTCGCCTTCGTTGTCGCCTCACTGTTGCTATATCCCTGCATGAGGAGCGGGAGAAGGGTGTTTTCGAGCGTGGAGAGCGACGGCAGGATGGCATAGTCTTGGAAAATATATCCGAGGTCGTTGAGCCGCGTGAGCGTGCGCTCGTTCTCGGATTCGGGAACCATATCGCGACCATCGATGTGCACGGAGCCTTCCGTCGGCAAGTCGAGGAGTCCGAGCTGATAGAGCAGCGTAGACTTGCCCGAACCTGATTTGCCCGTGACGGTGAGAAACTGCCCTTCCGGAACGGAAAATGTGAGCGCGTCGAGCGCCACGATCTTCTGATCGCCGCTTTGGAATATTTTCGTGAGATTGTCTGCTTTAATCATAAATATAAAAAATTATCTTCCCAATATCGCAGAGAGCGTGTTCTGTTTTATAACCATGCGCGCCGGAATATAGCCTGCAATGACGGTTGCGACGAGAAGTATGCCTGCGCGCTTCAGCGTACCTGCGAGCGTAGCAACGAGGATGCCGTCGGAGAACGGGAAGTTAATCGGATTGGCCGCGAAGTATGGTTTTATGAGGAAGAATATGAGCGCCATGCCGATAAGAATGCCCAAACCGGCGTAGAGACAGGCCTGATACATATATGAATAGAGAATGGCGCGGCGGTTGATGCCGATGCCTTTCAAGATACCGATGTAGCGGCGGCGCGTGATGGCGTTGACGAAGATGACGATGAAGATCGTGATAGATGCGACGACGAGGCCGATGCCGGAAATGGCGCTGCCGAGAATACCGAATGTCGCCTTGATGTCCTGCAGGAATTTCGGAAAGGCTTCTTCGGCCGTCTGCACGCGTCCGTACTGTCCGACGCCGCTGTCGATGAGGAATTGTTTCGCGAGGGCAGGATCCGTACCAGGGAGCAACTGTATGGCGATCGTGGAAGCATTGAGATCGCCGCGGCCGGTGAGTTTGCGCACTTCGCTGTCGAGAGCGATGATAGACGTGTCGAATGTGTCGACTTTGGATGAGACGATGCCCTTCACATAATATTCTTTCGATACGGCGCCGACGGTGATCTTCAGCCGCGAGCCAACGGAAACATTTTTCAGCGTTTGGAATCCCGGCGCTTCGATCGGCGTAAATTCATAGAGCAAGTTTTTTCCGATGAGAATACTGTCCTGATCTGTCGGCGTGAGGTACGAACCGCGAATGACGAATTTCGAGATACCGGAGAAATTCTCTTCTTTCACGGGATCGATGCCGAGCAATGCGCCACCCGCGCCGTCGCGCAGTTCGCCCGGTTTTATCGTACTGCGATAGTTCGATTCGACGCGCGCCGAGCCGCCGTAGCGGATAGTATGATTCTTATACCCCGGAATCGTCGTCACAATGGAGGCGACTTCGGAAGCCTGTTCGATATAGGGACGGTTGAGGAATGCCGAGATAACGACATCGCCGATGGCATATTTCTTCTGCGCGTCTTCGGAGCCTTGGATGAGTCCGACCAAGATTCCCGACACGACGATGAGATTGAGAAATGTCAGCGTCATGACGGCGACGATGAGCGCCGTCGTCCAGATGTTCGCGCGCTTCACATCGCGCTGTGCCAAGAACCAGCCCACTTTCGCGTTCTGGGGAAAAGAATTTTCAACTCGGATTCGATCCTTCATTCGGTAGACTATTTCTGAATAATGGCGATCTTCTCCCCCGCCGAGAGGCCGGAGACTATTTCGACGCGATTGCCGTCGCCGTCGATGCCCGTCGTTACTTCGCGGGATTCGTATTTTTTCTTCTTCTCGTCGGTGACGACATTCACGTATGATTTGCCGTCCTTCGTCTCGATGGCAGCTTTGGCAACAGCGATGACATCAGGCTTCTCCCCCGCCGTGATCGTGAGGTTGGCATTCATGCCGGGGCGAATGATGTCCTTGGCTTCGACACAGTCATTCACCCTACCCTCGGGAGCTTTGAGACAATCAACCTTGATGGATGTCTTGATCTTGTAGTTGGCGATGCCGTCGTCAGTCGTCGCGGACGGATCGATATGGACGACGGTACCGGAGAAAAATACGGTCGGACCGAATGCATCGAGCGTCATCGTGACCGGTTCATCGAGGCGGACGCGGGCGATGTTGGCTTCGTTGATCTTGGCTTCGACATAGAGATTGCCGACATCCTGCACCGTCATGATATCTTTCTGCGCAGTCGCAGTCTCGCCGAGTTTTACATCGACGCGCGTAATCGTGCCGTTCGCGGGAGCGCGGAGAATCGTTTTTTCATATGCGGCCGACGCAGCGAGTTGGTCGGCTTCGGCGAGCTCGAGATCGGCAGTGCGAGCGGCGGCTTTCGTGAGAGCGAGTGAGGCTTGCTTTTCCTTTACCACCGACTGAGCGGCGGAGAGAACGCTCGCACGCGTATTCACGGCTTCGTTGTAGGCGTTGAGATAGGTGACATAGGTGGTGGATTTGGTGTTCGGAAGAAGAACGCTCCATGCAGTCGCGCTCCCCGCCGAATATCCTGAAGGAAACTGGATAAAGAGGCCTCGAGTTCCGAGAGGAACTGCGACGCCACCATTAACCAGTCCGGAACCGTTCTCGAGGCCGCTCGCGCTGAAATTCCCGCCGGCACCGGTCCCATATGTCTGTATGAGATACGAACCTTCATCGGAACCGGAGTACGTCCCAGTAATCGTCGGAGCCACGCCCGCCGTCCCGTTGGCGAGAATAGGCGTGAGATCATTGTTCAAGAGCTTGCGGTGGGCATTCGCCACGAGAGTGTCTTCGAGAGATTGCTTGTTCGCAAGATCGCTTTCGGCGCTATTGAGCGCCGCTTCCGCGACGGCGATCTCTTCCGTGGATGCGCCCTCGGCGACTTTGTGATATTTCGCTTCGGCGGCTTTGAGTGCGGCATACGTGTCTGCATTGTCGAGCATGGCGAGGATCTGGCCGCGGTATACTTTGTCACCGACGGAGACGTTCACGGAGCGCACGGTGCCGCTCGCGGAGAATGACAGGGCGAGGTCGGTGTTCGAAGTCACAGCACCCGTCGCAAGAACGGTCTCTTTGAGATCAGTCTTCGCGAGAGGCACGATGGTGACCGTCGTCTTGGATTTGCCAGGAATGAGTATGATGGCAAGAATAATGACAATAACGGCTCCGGCCGCCCAGAAGCGTTTCGGGTGTTTTTTGTAGCGGTCCTTTATTTTTCGAGCTATTTTCTTATGCATATGTTCCTTTCGTGATTAGTAAAATCACATCATAGCACAAAACGTCCCAAAGGTGTTTTGTGCTTGAAATCCAGTGTTTTTGGGTAAAAAAAGAAGCCTTACGATTTCGTAAGGCTTCTTTTTTATTTCGAGATAAAAAAATAATCAATGATGTGTGGGTTCTCCTAAATGAGAGTACATTTCCATTTTTACTTTTTCCGCCATCGCCGATTCATAATGAGTATCGGCCCAGGCAGAGAGCGTGAAGAACACCATGGAATCGAGCCAGAAAATTATTTCCTGTCGGCTAATATCGGCAGAAAAAAGTTCTGGATTCAGCCGAGCATACAACAAGAAAAACTTGATATATGCATCGGTTTCGATAAAGAACCATCCTGCAAAATCTTTGCTTACATAGATGCTGTTTCCGAGATACAACACAGTCGTGTCATTCAAAATTGAGTCTGACTTGAAGATAGGGGCAACACTGGCAATGCTGTCGATGAAATGAGTGAAGCCAGGATTGATATCCTGTAGTAATTTCATTTCTGACTGTATCGCCTGACTTTCATCGCCGCCAAGGACGTGATCGCCTTCGTGAGCGAGAGCACATCCGCGTGCAAGGAGACCGAAGATATTTCCATAACGCACCACAAGGAGCGGCTTGGTAAAATATGACCACGCGCTGTCTTCCGAAACATAATATGGAGATGCGGGATTCAGGTCTTCGCCAGAACTCAGAGGGCACACATAATGTCCCCGAAATCGCGACTGGGGTACATGACTATACATGGTATCCAAGCCAGCAACAGTATCGGCCTCTTGCACACTGACTACCTGAAATGTTTTCAGAGTATCGAATATGCGCAAGAGGGTCGTATCAGCAATCTGTGCATCCATGAAATCAATAGCATACAACCAGTCTCCCCATGAAATTTTCCGCACAAGCAGATCACTCTGCAGGGCAAGAGAATCGTGAGAGAAAGTTGTAATCCATTTCTCACGCATTTGGACAATGAGGGTAGATTTGACGTCCGTCGGTGCTGCGGATTGCGGAGCAGTGGATGTTACGAGAGGAAGCGTGGCGAGGTCGAGTGCTATGGGATTGTTTTTAATAATCTCCGCATACTTTTCTTCGGTAAACGTTCTCTTCTCCAGGATTTTTCCCTGCGATACGATAACCAGGCGTACGGAATGCTGTGCTACTGCCGAATTGTCCGTGTACCAAATCGCGGTCTTCGAACTATTCAGCACGCTTTGCAAGCCGAGCACTTTCAAGCCCGGACTCACTAACAGGTTACGGCTGCCGTCCATCTGAATTTTATTCTTCACAATGGGACGATAGGTCAAGGTCTGCTTATCCTTCTTGCGAAGGGCTACTTGATACGCTTCGCCTTTTGTAAGATAGAAACGCACGGCCGTATCAAGGCGCCAATGGGTTTCTTTCTTGCCGTAAATTTCTTTCGGCAAATGAATTTTCTTGCCGGCGGAAACAATGGTTTTCTGTCCCGCAATAACGGGAATCAGATTCTGCTGTGCGAAAACAGCCGTGCTCACGAGTAGCACGCACAAAGTAATGATTAATTTTTTCATCGATATGATTTTTTTTGGTTAAAAAATTTTTTTGAAGGTGTGAGTGTCAGCCCGATACTATCTTAAAACAATAGAAAAGTCAAGATGTCAATGTTCCCTCTTTCCTGCTACCCGCCCAACAAAAAATCCCTCCGTACGGAGGGATTTTTTGTTCTTTGATATTTTAGAGATTCTTGAGATCTTCCATGGCCTCTTCGACGGATGATGTCGGATTGGCTGCCTTCATCGAACCTTCCGGCTCGTTGATCTTCAAGTTCACGCGGGCATTGTTCTTCATGCCGATGACGCGCAAGAGCGTGCGTATGGCCTTTGCCGTGTTGCCCTGGCGACCGATGATCTTGCCCATATCTGCGGGGCTGACGGTGAGCGTGATGAGAACGCCCATCTCGTCGACCGTGCGGTCGATCTTCACATCGTTCGGATTGTCGACCAGTGATTTTACAACGTACTCGAGGAATACTTTATCTTCCATATCTTTCTTTGTAATTCTATTCGTAATGAATCGCAGTCTTTCGACAAGTAACTGCTGTCTCTATTCTAATCAATCGGGAGTGTTCGGTCAACGGAGTAGTGAATTTTGGCGAGGCTCCGACTTGGGTCGGAGCGCGCGACGCGCATCGCCAAAATCTACTACGCCGTCAAACGAAACTACGCGGCCTTGAGCTCTTTGCGCTTCTTCGTCGGGCTCTTCTTCGAGAGGACGTTTTTCTTCTTCGCGTCGATGAGTTTCTGGTGAACGAGGAAGTTATGGACCGTCGGAGACACTTGGGCGCCGTTGCCCATCCAGTGTTTGATGCGGTCAGCCTTGAAAATAACATCTCCCTGGTGCGGAGAGTAGGTGCCCAAAATCTCGAGGAATTTGCGGCTCTTTGTGCTGTTCTTGTGGTCGGTCAAAATAACCCGAAATGACGGGTCGTTCTTTCTGCCGATGCGCTGTAATCTGATTTTTAACATAGTGGGTATACTAACATAGCCGTATAAAAAATCAAGGGACTCCTTCTTACGGAATCCCTTTGATCGAAATAATTCAGCATACTTTACCGGTAACACGGAGGAATATATCCCCCTGTAGTTCTGACATCTTTTACCGTGAAATGATAAAAGAGGCCTTTTACTGCGGGCCGCTGTTCAAGCGGCGCTTCCGGACTTTTTCTTTTTAAAGGATTTGGGACTTTCATTTTCGCCAAAATCACGAGACTGGAGGCAGAGTGACCGCCTTTGTTGTTTTTTGTAGCCATAGTTTTACTGAAAAATGGTTTTAAATTTTTCATCAGCAATGTATCATATAAATAGCATACTGTCAAATTATCCCCTCTTATGCTATAGTACCCACATGCAGAAGAAAAAGGCCCATACGCATTCTCGGCCTGCGCATCCGAAAAAGGATGATCACAAGAAAATAACTCAGAAAAACTCGGTGAAAACAGTTGAAGGAATGTTCTCCGTCGGCGGCAAAGGTCTCGGCTACGTACGCTATATGGGATCGAAAGAATCCATCGAGATCGACCAGAAATTCTGGAATCGCGCCCTTCATGGCGATACCGTCGAAGCGAAGTTCAATCCTCCCCGCGCGGGCAAACAACAGACCGGAGAAATCATCCGCATCGTCCGTCGGGCAAAAGTCGGATTCGCCGGCACGCTCGTTCTCGATAATAGCCAATACTTCCTCCTCCCCTCCGATCCGAAACTCTATGTCGATATAACTATTCCGAAAGACAAATTGAACAGCGCCCAAGTCGGCGACAAGATATTCGTCAAAATTACGGAATGGACGGACGGGAAAAATCCGGTTGGTGAAATTGGGCTCGTTCTCGGCAAGCCGGGCGAGAACAACGCCGAAATGCAGGGTATTGCACTTGAAAAAGGATTCTCCGAAGACTTCCCTGCCGACGTCCTCGCCGAAGCGCACGCACTCAAAGACGAACCCGTTGATGCGAAAGAGCTCGCAACACGCCGCGATTTCCGAAAAATAAAAACCTGCACGATCGATCCGTCCGATGCGAAGGATTTCGACGATGCGATCTCATTCCAAGAACTGCCCGACGGCAACTACGAAGTCGGTATCCATATCGCCGATGTTTCGCATTATGTCCGCCCCGGCACGGCGCTCGACCGCGAAGCGCGCGAACGCGCGACATCGCTCTATCTCGTCGATCGTACCGTGCCCATGTTGCCCGAAGTCCTCTCGAATGATTTGTGCAGTCTCCGTCCGAACGAAGACAAGATGACGATGAGCGCCGTATTCGTCATGAATAAAAATGCCGAAGTCTTGGAGAGCTGGTTCGGCCGCACGATCATCCACTCCGACAAGCGCTTCACGTATGAAGAAGCGGAAGAAGTCATACAGACAGGCAAAGGTCCGTGGGAAAAAGAACTCGGCATATTGAACACGCTCGCGAAGAAACTCACGAAGAAGCGCTTCCAAGACGGCGCCATTTCTCTCGACACGGATGAAGTAAAGTTCGTCCTCGATGAGAAAGGCGTGCCGATCAAGGTCTATAAGAAAATCCGCGGCGACAGCAACCGCCTCGTCGAAGAATTCATGCTCCTCGCCAACCGCCAAGTCGCCGAGTATATCGGCAAGCCTGATCCAAAGGCCAAGAAAGTGAACGGCGTAGCGCCCGAAGAAAATATCTTCGTCTATCGCATCCACGACAATCCCGATCCGGGAAAAATGACGGAACTCGCGCGCTATCTGGCCCACATGGGACATTCGCTCAAACTCGAAGACGGCGCAATTCCTTCGCGCGAGCTCAATGCCTTGCTCGAGCGCCTCGAAGGCAAAGACGAGCGCACTGCCATCGCAACTGCAATCGTGCGTTCCATGGCCAAAGCAATCTACTCGACGAAGAATATCGGCCACTACGGTCTCGCCTTCAACTACTATACGCATTTCACCTCTCCGATCCGTCGCTACCCTGACGTCATCGTGCATCGCCTACTCATGGAATATCTCGGCAATCGCAAGATCGCGCAGTCACACCTCGCTGAATACGAAGCCGTCGCGAACCAGTCGTCTCGCCGAGAAAAAGAAGCCGCCGACGCCGAGCGCGCAAGCATTAAATACAAACAGGTGGAATATATGTCATCCCGCATCGGCGAAGAATTCGACGGCGCGATCTCCGGACTGACGGAATGGGGCATGTACGTCGAAGAGCGCGAGACGAAATGCGAAGGCATGGTAAAACTGCGCGATATTCCGGGCGACTATTACATGTTCGACGAGAAGCACATGGCCGCTATCGGCAAGAAGACGAAAAAAACCTACCGCATCGGTGACAAAGTCCGCATCAAAGTCATGTCAGCTGACATGAAGAAGAAAGTCATCGACTATCGTCTCGTGTAAATTGGTGTACAATAACAAAATGCGCAATAAGCCGCGGACAATCGCAGCCCTCATCTTCGCCATAATCCTTTTCGGCATCAGTTTGGCCTTGCTCGACAAGAAACCGGAAGTTGAAACGCCACTACTCACCGTAGTTAATCCCACGCCTATCGCGGCCGAAGAAAAAACGGTGACTATACTCTTCGCCGGCGACATCATGCTCGCCCGCGATGTTGCCACGAGTGTCGCGCGTCATTTCGGCGGCGACTATGGGAAATTGTTTGAGAAGATTCCTGAAATAAAAATACCGGATATTACTTTTGCCAACCTCGAAGGCCCGGTGTCCGACCTCGGCCACAATGTCGGAAGCATATATTCGTTTCGGATGGATCCTCTCGCCCTTCCCTCTTTGAAAAATGGCGGCATCGACATCGTCTCATTCGCCAACAATCACGTCGGCGACTACACCGTCGCCGCATTCACCGATACGCTCGATCGCCTCGACGCAAACGGCATTCTCCATGTCGGCGCCGGACATACGAAGAGCGAAGCTGAAGCGCCCGTCATCATCGACAAAAACGGCATCCGCATAGGATTCATCGGATTCTCCGACGTCGGACCGAACTGGCTCGCCGCGGACGAGACGACGCCGGGCATATTACTCGCAAGCGACCCACAGATGCCTGAAATAATAGCCCACGCGAAAGCGCAGTGCGACATCCTCGTCACATCGTTCCACTGGGGCATCGAATATCAGCCGCATCACAGTGCCGAGCAGGAATTCCTCGCCCACACTGCCATAGATAGCGGCGCCGATTTCGTCATCGGACATCATCCGCATGTCGAAGAGGACACGGAGAATTATAAAAACGGATTCATCGCCTACAGCCTCGGCAATTTCATATTCGACCAGCCGTTTTCAAAACAAACGATGCAAGGCCTCGTCGTCGAAGCGACGCTCGACAAGACGCATGTCACAAATATTGAAAAGAAACACGTCTA
>CALRHN010000014.1:0-2024 GCA_943359425.1 Candidatus Nomurabacteria bacterium
GTCACCCGCGACTTTGTTTACGAGTAGGTCGTAATAGATCGCTTCGTGCGGGATGAACATGAAGGCGAAATCCATCGTGCCATTCTCCGGTTTTATATATTTGGAAGTTTCTGTGATGCGGAGTTTCAGATCGTTCTCGAATTGTTTCGCGTACTCGGCCTTGCGAATAGGGTCTTTCTCTCCCGCCATACGATTGTAGTTCTCGAGAGAGAATTTCGAATCGACGGGAATGATCTTGTCTTTCACGAAAACAGCCGCGTCGACGATCGTCCCGTCAGGGAATCCGTACTGCATCTCATATCCGCCGGCAGGGAGAACATTTTTCAATAATGCTTCGAGATAGTATTCGCCGAGAATGCCGCGCTGTTTCGGATTCTTCAGGATGTCCTGCAGTTCTTCGAGCTGTTCCGTGAACGAAACGACTTGTTTATTCGTCTCGTCGAGACGGGTGAGTTTCTCCGTCACATCGCGGATGATCTTTGCCGCTTCGCTCGACTGATACCGCACCGTTTCATTCATCTGCTTTGCGCTGTCGCCGAGTTTGGCATCTACCGTGCGCGTGAGTTCATTCATCTGCGCGAGGATTAATTGTAGTCCAGCGTTGTCATCTTTCCCCATAGGCTTATTCTTGCGCGCGAAAAGGGAAGCGGCAACGATGCCGACAACGATTCCGCCGATGATGAAGAGCGCGATTTGCATAGATTGATTTTAGCACAAAAAAGCCAACGGGTATTGTTATTCGTTTTCCGCTTTTCCTGCAATATCTCGATACAGACAATAATCGCAGTCATCTCCTGCCGCGGGAATTTTGTCCGACATGAGGCATTTGTGCAGTTTCTTGAGCGTTTCTTCTATCCACGAATCGTCGCCGACATAGGGGATTATTTTAATATCGAATTCGAGCCGCGCGTTGAATCCGTCGCGGTCTGTCTGTCCGTTGCAGTAGACGAAATATCCCGTGTCGGAAACTTCGAATCCATTGCGGCGCAGGAGCCATTGATAGACTTCCATTTGTCTCTTATATCCGATCTGCCATTCAGCGTCGAGGTTCACTTCTGTCGTCTTGCTCGTGCTCTTGTAGTCGACGACATGAAGTTCCTGCGCGCTGTTGATCCAGACATCGTCCACCGCACCCGTTATCGTGAGATTGGTCGGTTCGTGCAGATAGCGAACGCCTTTGAAATTCTCGCGCCATGTGTCGAGGTCGGGATGGGCGAATGGTATAGCTGCAATTCCCGCGATCTCCATGAGAGGGTGTGCCTTGCCGTCCGCGCGATGCACGTCGAATTCTTTCTTGAGAAGCGTGTCGACGGCTGTGTTGAGGTTGAAGGGAAAGCCGGGCGGGCGTCCGACGCCGAGACGGCGGTCGAGATAGAAGCAGCGCGGACATTCGATGAAGAGATCGATCTTCGATCGCGAAATAGCGAACGGCTTGTCGTCGGCGGGATCGAAAACATTTCGCACTCTTTTGCCTTTATAATATTCGGACATTTTATTGCACTCCTAAATAATGTTTCAGCGTATATATCCAATCCTCATCATCGGTGCCATCTTTCTGCGTGAGAAGCCATTGGAGATATCCGCGATCAACTTTGCAGACTTCGGCGATGGTCTTGCCGTTATGCTTGCCGAAGTTGAATGCGTGGAGGAGCGACGGCTTCGAAGCGATGTCGAGCATCTTCGCAACGGCGACATCTTCGTCGCCACCAGTCTCTGCGAGAACTTTTTTGTACAGCCGCGAAAATAATTCTTCCAGCACGAGCACATCGCCCATGGCGTCATGCGCCGGCGCATCGATCTCCATGCCAAGATAGTAACGGAGGTATTGGAGATTGTAGCGGGGAATGACGTTTTCTTTGTCGAGATAGCGCGCGAGGCGGAGCGTGCAGATGACATTCTTCGGTTCGAGGCCTTCTTTGCGGAGCATTCCGACATCGAATGACGCATTGTGCGCGACGAAAACGACGGATGGATCGGCGAAGAGCTTTTCGAGCGTATTGTATTCTTCGCTTCCTTTGAAGGCC
>CALRHN010000014.1:2034-12319 GCA_943359425.1 Candidatus Nomurabacteria bacterium
CGACCATTGTATTCGTGATGTGGTGCACGGCCATTGATTCTATCGAGATCGGGATGGGAGCTTTGAACAAGGCGCTGTGCTTGTCGCCATTCATACTCCAAGCTATCTGGATGAGGCAGTCCTTCTCCTCGTTGCCCGTCGTCTCGGTGTCGAGAAATAAAAATGTGGATTTCATGGTTAAAGTGTAACAGATTTGGTATACTGTGGCTATGTTACAGGAGCAAATACGGTCTGAAATCAAAGAAGCGATGATGGCGCATGACGCAGTGCGTCTCGAAGTCGTCCGCGGCATGACGACGGCATTCACAAACGAACTTGTCGCGAAAGGCAAGAAGCCGACGGAAACATTGTCCGACGAAGAAGCACTCGCCGTCATCACGCGTCTCGCAAAACAGCGCAAAGACTCGATCGATCAATTCACCAAAGGCGGCAGGGAAGACCTCGTCGCCGAAGAGCGCGCCCAGCTCGCCGTTCTCGAGAAATATCTGCCGAAAATGATGGATCGCGCCGAAGTCGAGAAAATAGTGCGTGCGAAGAAAGACGAACTCGGCATCACCGATGCAACGAAGAAAGGTATGCTCATGGCAGGCGTGATGAAAGACCTCAAAGGCAAAGCCGACGGCATGGTCGTGAAGGAAGTCGTTGATAGTTTATTTTAAACTATATGAACTTCGAATCTGAAAACGGGTTTATATGGAAAGAAGGACTCCCTTTTGAGGATAAGGAGGAAATCACAAATTCTGTCGGCTACTTGGCGGGATCCGGAGAAGATACACACGAATATACGATCCATATGCATGATCTCATGAAAAAGCTTGAAAAAGCTTTGGACGAAGGTGATATGAAAACCGTTGCCAGTGGTATAACTCCCCAAATATTGGAATTTTTCAAAGAGGAAGAAAAACGCTTGGATGATGAGCATAAGCTTCTGGATGTCCGCAAACGCAGTATTGAAATCCTCCGTTCCGATACGGCGTTTCCGAGAGAGAAAATAGCGCAGGAAGAAAAACAGATTTCTCTGACGGAGAAAATGCTCGACGATCGTGAAGCGTATATTCTGCCTTTTGCGCAGAGATTGCGCTTCAAGCTCAATGCTTTCGTGAAGAAGCATAAGAACAAATAACAATCTATGAAACTCATCATCCATTGGATCGCTCTTTCCGTCGCCGTATATGCCGCATCGTATTTTGTTCCGGGCATTTCCGTCGCGCCGTTCTGGGTCGCGCCCATTATCGGCGCCTGTCTCGCATTCTTCAACATGCTCATAAAACCTGTCATCACGGTGATAACACTCCCGATCAATATTCTCACCGCCGGGCTATTCTCTCTCGTTATCAACGGCGCCGTGCTATGGTTTCTCGCCACGGTGGTCCAAGGTTTTTCAGTTGCATCCTTCACGGCCGCATTTCTCGGCGGGCTTTTCATTTCCGTTGTTAACTTTATCGCCGGCAAGCTCTTCCGGATCTAATATTTATCTATGATGCACCTTATTCCCGCACTCGCGCATTTCGTCGATACGCATATCATACTGGCCTCGGCCGTTATTTTTTTTGCGGCGGTATTCGAAGGCGAATTCGTTACGCTCTTCACCGGAATTCTCACGCATTTGCGCATTATCCCGCTCCCACTCGCCCTCATTCTCATCACCACGAGCGCTATCGCCAAAACATTTGCCGGATACTATCTCGGCGTCTTTCTCGCCAGGCGTTTCTCGAAAAATGGTGCCTTCAAATATATCGAACGGCGCGTGCTCTATTTTCTCCCGCGTTTCCGTGAGCGCCCGTTCTGGTCCATCTTCATCTCCAAATTCATCTACGGCGTCAACAACTTGGCTCTCATTTTCGCAGGATTTACCCGCGCGCGTTTTGCTCAATATTTCAAAGCTGAGATGGCTTCCTCCGCGATTTGGTTTCCGGCGCTCTTTTGTCTCGGCTATTTCGCGAGCTATGCCGCTCTCGGCGTCGGCGGCAACATCCGGAGCTTTAGTTTGAAGATTCTCCTCTTCGTGATAGGCTTTATGATCATCCAGAAGATTTTGAACCTCCTGTTCGAACTGTTTGAGGAATATGAACTCCATGACTAGTATTTTTGCAAAAAAGAAGATCGCCATCGCAACACACAACGGTACGTTCCACACGGACGATGTCTTTGCCGTTGCGACGCTCTACCTCGTGCTCGGCCGCAAGAACGTCTCCGTGGCTCGTACGCGCGACGAAGCCGTCATCGAAGCGGCACAGTACGTCGTCGATGTTGGAGCGAGAAATGCTCCCGAAGAGAATCGTTTCGATCATCACCAGTCCGGCGGAGCGGGAACTCATGCCGACGGTATCCCGTATGCCGCATTCGGTCTCGTCTGGAAGAAATTTGGCATACAACTCGCCGGATCGGCCGAGGCGGCAAAGCTCATCGAAGAATGGCTCGTCGAGCCAATTGACGCATTCGACAACGGCGTCTCACTCTCCGAGTCAAAACAGGCGATTCGTCCGTATCTCATCCAAGACGTCGTCCGTCTCTTTGTCCCGACATGGAAAGAAGACACTGACGTGAGCGATAGTGCATTTATCCGCATGGCAGATCTCGCCACCGATATTCTTGCGCGCACTATTGTCGTAGCATCCGATACTATCGAAGCGACGACGGCCGTGCGCGCCGCATACGAATTGTCCCGCGACCGCCGCATCATCGTTCTCTCGCGTCCATATCCGTTCGATGATGCTCTCGCCGAGTATCCCGAACCACGCTTCGTCCTCATTCCGCGCGAAGAGAACAATTACTGGAAAGTCCAAGCCGTCCGCGCGCGTCCGCATTCATTCGAGAATCGCAAGAATTTCCCTGCCGCATGGGGAGGTTTGCGCGACACGGAGCTTGCCCAAGTTTCCGGTGTTCCCGATGCCGTTTTCTGTCACAGAGGATTATTCATGGCCGTCGCGAAGACGAAAGAAGGCGCGATGGCGCTCGCGGAGAAAGCCCTCATATAAAAATATAAAATTATGTTTATCGACGAAATAAAAATTCATGCAGTTGCAGGCGCCGGAGGAGACGGTGTTGTTCGCTGGCGCCAGGAGAAATTCATCGACCGTGGCGGTCCCAACGGCGGCGACGGCGGCCGAGGCGGCGACGTGTACGCATTTGCGACGCGCGACATCCATGCACTCTCTCGCTATCGTCACGAGCGTTCATTCGTGGGCGAGCGCGGCAGCGACGGTGCAGGCGGTAGTCGTCATGGCAAGGACGGCAAAGATCTCATCTTGCCCTTTCCTGTCGGCTCCATCATCAAACATCGCCAGACGGGCAAATCCATCGCTCTCGTTACCGAAGGGCAGAAAGAACTTTTGCTCAAAGGCGGCAGAGGAGGATTTGGCAACGAACACTACAAGAGCTCGCTCAATACGACGCCGAAGAAGGCGACGAAAGGCAGAGCAGGTGAGGCATCTGATTTCGAGATCGTTCTCGAACTCTTCGCTGATGTCGGACTCATAGGACTTCCGAACGCGGGCAAATCCTCTCTCTTGAATGCGTTGACGAATTCGCGCGCGAAAGTGGGGGATTACGCTTTCACGACTCTTGATCCGAATCTCGGAGATTTCTATGGCTACGTCCTCGCCGATATTCCGGGACTGATCGAAGGCGCATCGGAAGGCAAAGGCCTCGGGACGAAATTCCTCCGCCATATCAAACGCACGAAAATGCTCGTTCATCTCGTCTCATTCGAGAATGATTCCATGATGAAGACTTACAAGGCCGTCCGCGCCGAACTCAAAGCTTTCGATCCTACACTCGCGAAGAAAGACGAAATCATAATCCTCACAAAGACCGACGCCGTAGACGATCCGAAACTCATCGCGAAGAAGAAAAAGGAATTCGAAAAATTATCTGACATAGTTCTTACGCTCTCGCTCTATGACGATGCGTCCGTGAAAAACGTTTCCGATACGCTCATCAAATACCTCCGCAAGCAAGGCTAGTGCTATACTGTGTATATGACGAGCAAGCTTTTTGCATTTATAGATACTGAAACGACGGGACTCGACTTTACCCGACACGAGCTGATCGAGATCGGCCTTGTTCTTGCGCGTGCGGAAGATAACGGAGCGTTTACTGTTGTTGAAGAATGGGATGTGAAGATCAAACCGCTCCATATCGAGAATGCCGATCCGATATCTCTCAAAGTGAACAAGTATGATCCGTCGACATTCGGCGATGCTATACCGCTTGCCGAAGCGATGGCTATGCTCTCGAAGAAAACGGACGGCGCCATCATGGTCGGACACAATGTTGCCCACGATTTCGCCTTTCTCGCGACAGCATTTTCACAAACCAGTATCGAGAACAAGATGCATTATCACAAACTCGACACTGTCTCTATCGCATACGCCAAACTGCGCGATCAGAACGATATCGATCGGTATTCGCTCTATGCACTCTGCCAGTATTTCGGCATCGAGAATGCGAATGCGCACTCCGCGCTCTCCGATGCGCGCACGACGTTTGAATTGTACAAAAAGCTCATGGCAGTGTAGATTGGTCTCGTATGGCAGGAAAGAAGAAAAAAACAGTATTTGTCGGGCTCTCCCCGAAGGAAAGTAAACTTCCTACGGGGCAGGCCGGCGGTGTTCGTCGAAAGAAAATCGTGTTCGTCGGTCTTTCAGGAGGAGTGGACTCATCTGTTTCGGCGGCGCTGTTGCAGCAAGCCGGTTACGATGTTGTCGGCGTCTTCATTCGCACATGGACTCCGGAGTGGATAGAATGCACATGGAAAGACGAGCGCCGCGACGCCATGCGCGTCGCGGCGCATCTCCGCATTCCATTCCTCGAATGTGATGCCGAAGAAGCCTACAAGAAAGGCGTTGCCGACTATATGATAGACGAATACAAGAGAGGCCGGACGCCGAACCCTGACGTCATGTGCAATCGCGAAGTAAAGTTCGGCGTCTTTTGGCGTTTTGCGAAATCTCGCGGCGCAGACTATATCGCGACCGGACATTATGCGCGGATAAGCAAGAACTGTGAGTTGCAGACGGGCAAGGACGTGACGAAAGATCAGAGTTACTTTCTCTGGACGCTGACGAGAGACGACCTCGCACACACGCTCTTTCCTGTCGGGCATTTGAAGAAAACCGAAGTCCGCAAACTCGCGGAGCGATTCGGCTTGCCAACTGCGACGAAGAAAGACAGCCAAGGCGTCTGTTTCTTGGGCCCGCTCGATATGAAAGATTTCCTCTCGCACTATGTGAAGCCGAAGAAGGGAACTGTCTTGAATGAAAAAGGAGAAGTAGTCGGACGTCACGACGGCGCGATATTTCTCACGCTCGGTGCTCGGCACGGATTTACCATTACAAAGAAGGGGACAGAAGACCCGCGCTATTATGTCGTCGCGAAAGACGTGAAGAAAAACACGATAACTGTTTCTTCGAGAGCCAGCACGAAAGAAACTTATTCTATAATTCTAACGAACATTAGAATAGAAAATTGCAATTGGATAAACGGAGAGCCAAAGATTGGCAAACAAATCAAAGCGCAAGTTCGCTATCACGGAGAGTATTTGCCGTGTACTATTTCAGCGATCAAAGCTGCAACCGCAACAGTAGCTTTCAAAAAAGCCGTTCTTGTCGCATCAGGCCAATCGATCGTTCTGTACGATGGAGACACCTGTCTCGGCGGTGGTGTTGTAAAATAGTTTTTGATATAATCTCTGCATATGCAACATTTAATTTCAGCTGAAAATATCAGCATTCTTTTGAAGCTCGGTTCTGCAATGCTCTGCGGCATCATACTCGGCACGGAGCGCACTATTTCTCACAAAGCCGCCGGTACGCGCACCTACGCTCTCGTCTCCATGGGCGCTGCGCTTTTTATAATCATCGGCGATATGGTCATGAAGAGCTATGCTGGTATCGCCGCATTTGATCCATTCCACATCTCCTCCGCCATCATCTCCGGGATCGGATTCATGGGCGCCGGCGTCATCATACTGCGCGGTTCGAGCGTCACCGGACTCACAACTGCTTCCGGCCTCTGGGTCGCAGCCGGCATCGGCATGGCCTGCGGATACGGATTCTTCGCCCTCGGATTCCTCGGAACGTTTCTCACGCTCGCCATCTTTGTCGTCGTCTGGTTCCTCGAACAGCAAGTGCGCAAGCTTCCTGACACGCATCACCACCACCCAGAAGAAGACAAGGATCTGAAAGACCTGATCGGCTAGAAAAAAACCTCTCTTTTTGCTATACTCGGCTTCATGGAATCAGCCGAAATACGAAAACGATTTCTCGACTTTTTCAAAGCGCGCGGCCACGCGATTATTCCGTCTGCGCCGCTCGTTCCCGAGAATGATCCATCAGTCCTTTTCAATACGGCAGGCATGCAGCCGCTCGCACCGTATCTTCTCGGACAAAAACACCCGATGGGTTCGCGCCTTGCTGATGCGCAGAAATGCGTTCGTACCGGAGATATCGATGAAGTCGGCGACAACCGCCACCTCACGTTTTTTGAAATGCTCGGCAACTGGTCTTTGGGCGACTATTTCAAAGAAGAATCGATCAAGTGGAGCTATGAATTTTTGACATCTGCCGAAGAAGGACTCGGCCTTGACCCATCGCGCATCTATGTGACGGTTTTTGCGGGAGACGAGAATGCTCCGCGCGACACCGAAGCTCTGGAGATTTGGAATAAATACATGCCGGAGAATCGGATCTATTTCCTGCCCGCCAAAAATAACTGGTGGAGCCCGGGAGATAACGGCCCTTCCGGTCCCGACACGGAGATATTTTATGATACGAACAAGACGCCTTTGGGCGACATGACGCATGACGAGTTCGTTGCCGCAGACGAAGAGGGCCGGGTTATTGAAGTCTGGAATAATGTCTTCATGGAATACGAGAAGCAGTCGGGAAAGGTCATTGGAAAGTTGGCGCAGAAGAACGTTGATACGGGCATGGGCCTCGAACGTATCACGATGGTCTGCCAGAAAGTTTCCAACGTTTTCGAAACGGATCTTTTCGGACCCATACTCGGCAAGATAGACGAATTTACAACGAGTCTCGATATCCGCGCTCAGTATATCGTCGCTGATCACATGCGCACTGCAGTATTTCTTATCGCGGACGGCGTGATTCCGTCGACTACAGAGCGCGGATATGTCCTGCGCCGGCTCATTCGCCGCGCGGTGCGTTTTGCAGACGTGCTCGGTATGAAGCATGGCTCGCTCGAGCATATCGCGGGAGCCGTTATTGAAAAATACAAAGATATTTATTCTGTAGTCTCAGAAAGTTCATCTGCCATTAAATCCGAGATCGAAAAAGAAGAAAGCAAATTCCGCCAGACGCTCGAGCACGGCTTGAAGGAATTCGAGAAAGGAGTGGATCCATTCATTCTCGCGACGACATACGGTTTCCCGATCGAACTGACTGAAGAACTCGCGAAAGAGAAGAATATGACGATCGATCGTGCTGCCTTCGATATCAAAATGAAAGAACACCAGACACTTTCTCGCACCGCATCCGCCGGCATGTTCAAAGGCGGCCTCGCAAATCACAATGAGAAAACGGTTCGTCTTCACACTGCGCACCACCTTCTCCTTGCGGCACTGCAGAAAGTTCTCGGACATGAAGTGAAACAGCGGGGGAGTAATATCACGGAAGAGCGTCTCCGCATCGACTTCGCATACGACCGCAAGATGACAGATGAAGAGAAAAAACGCGTCGAAGATATCGTGAACAAGAACATACAAGCGAGACTCGCCGTCGTCCGCCGCGAAATGCCGCGCGAAGAAGCTATGAAGATCGGCGCAGAGATGGAATTTGGCGCAAAATATCCCGATGTTGTGAGTGTGTATTTTATAGGCCCTTCGTCGAATACTCCTCAGGACGATACTCACCCCGTGAGTATCGAATTCTGTGGAGGCCCGCACGTGGGCAATACTTCCGAGCTCGGCACATTCAAGATTCAGAAAGAAGAAGCTTCATCCCAGGGCGTTCGTCGTATAAAGGCGATATTGGAATAGTTTTTTTGTTTTTCCGTAAACAAAAATCCGCCTCAATGGCGGATTTTAATATTGACAAATTATATAATATGAGTTAGAATATTTTTGAACCAAAACTTCTCCGAAAATGAAAAAAATATTACTATCATACGCACAAGCCCGTGCTTTCATCAAGAGTTTCGGCGTAGATGATTTGCCGGAATACAAAGAGCTCGCGGAGATGTTCCCAGAATATCTGCCGCAAAGCGTCGAACACTATTATCGTTATCATAAGACTTGGCGTGGATCACTGCACTTCTTTTCCCGTCAAGCCTTCACAACCGGACGCCAATCGGAGTATCTCGAGAAGTTCGGTACGATTGCCAACTTCGCGCTTCATTGCAGGTCATTGAACATATTTTGTCCCAAAGATTACCAAATGGCGCGAAAAAATGGAGTAGCTTTGCCAAAAACTCCGGAAATCACTTTCAAAGCGGATTGGCCGGGCTACAAAAAATTCTGGGAATTGGCCAGAGGCGAGAAGAGACCAAAGTATCTTTCCTGCCGGAAATTCATGGTTGATGTCAGGTCTTACAAACTCAAAGAAATCAACAATTCCATATACCAAAAACTTCGGAAGAAGGAAGGTAAGCAGCATCTTTGGCATTATGACCCGGAATCATACTTTGGCTCGATTTTCCCTGGCATACATACACTAGTGCCGAGAACTTTGAAAGAAGTGATTCGCATAACGCCAGGAGGAAACAAAGTAATTGCCATTCCTTATGACAAACTGCGACTGATGCTCAAGAAGGCCGGTGTACTTGATATTACCGACTATACAGTATGGCAAAAGACGGTATGCCCACAAGCTCCGCCACAACCTCCACATACTTATGGAGATGCATGGAAAGGCTGGTGGCATGTATGTGGTTTTGAATCAAAACTTGAGAATCTCACTGCCCGGCGTTTGTGGCGAGAGAGTAAGAGGAAGAAAAAGAAACCACGGAAGTCACCGGTGAAGTATTTGCCGCCTGTACCGGAGAAAATAGGTCTCGCAGAGTTGCTGCTTGCAGTATCAGAGCTTGGCTTGATTTCTCGGAGCCAGTATGAAATGGAACAGTTTAAGCGTATTCAGACTTGGCCGCTCAATCCGATCAAATTTTATGGTGACCCTTCGCTTCAAGAATGGTACCAGGTGTTCGGATTTGCTTCCAAAAATGAAATGCTTATTGCACAGAAAGAGCGACGCATGAAAAAAGTCGCTTCAATTTAAAAAATCCCGTACAAAAATGTGCGGGGTTTTTTATTCTCCTTCCCTGTATATAGTTTTGCCCAGCACGGCCTGCATTTCTCCCCGAAACTATAGTATACTTTAGGGCATGGGTCTCTTTTCGCGTACGATAAAAAAAGAAAAGCTCTCTCTCGTCATCGATATCGGCAGCGCATCCGTGTCCGCCGCTCTCGTTGATTTTTCAGGCGATAACAAGCCGAAGATCCTTCTTGCCGAGATTCGCGAGATCGCCCTCGATCACGATCTGAACTTCGAGCGTTTTGAGAAGGCCATGCTCTCCGCTTTCGACGCCAGCGTGTCGGCGATCTTCCATGCGAAAAAACCTGTTCCCGAAGAAGCGCATATTTTCCTCGCCTCGCCCTGGTATGCGGCGCAGACGCGTGTGATCAAGTCCGACAAACACACTCCCTTCACCGTGACGTCGAAACTTCTCAAGGAACTCACGGACAAAGAAACAAAAGCATTCGAATCAACCGAACTTGCCAAATACGAGCAAGCCGGAGCGAGTGCGCGCATTCTCGAGCGCAAGACGATTGACATCAAGTTAAATGGCTATACCACTGCCGATCCGGTCGGCAAGCGGGCAACGGAACTCTCCATGAATCTCTTCATCTCCATGAGTCCCGAGAGCGTTCTCAGTCGTATCGAAGAGAGCCTTGAGAAACATTTCCGGATCTCCCGCGTGCATTTCTCATCATTTCTCTTTTCATCGTTCGTTGTCGTCCGCGATCTCTTCATTTCCGAGAGCGACTTCCTTCTCCTCGACATCGGCGGCGAAGTCACGGATATTTCCATCATTAAAAAAGGCGCTCTCGTCGAATCCGCTTCTTTCCCCCTCGGACGCAATTTCCTCATGCGACGGCTCGGCGTCTTTGGCGCCGAACGCACTCCTGCATCTATGCTCTCTTTGTATCTGCGCGGAACGCTCGAGCCGGCTTTTGCGAGTAAAGTCGGTACCGTCCTGGATGAGGCGAAGGCGCAATGGCTCGCCACGTTTCAAAAGGCTCTCTTTGAGCTCTCCAATGACCTCTTGA